>SXYU01000013.1 GCA_005788235.1 Cytophagales bacterium | reverse complement strand
TTTTTGACTACGATTTGAGCTTCCGGTGAGCTGCCAAAGACTTTGAAAGAACCGTAATCAAAATAGAAGAGGTAGGGCGAGGGATTGACCGAACGAAGGGCGCGGTACACATTAAACTCGTCTCCTTTGAAGGCAGTGGTAAATCGTCTGGAGAGCACTAGTTGGAATACATCCCCACGCTGGCAATGCTTCTTTGCTTGGGCCAGGAGTTCCAAAAACTCCCCATCACTGTAGTTGGAAACCTCCTCACCTACTTTTTTGAAGGAGTAGGCAGGGATGTTTTTGTTGTTGAGTAAGGTCTCGATTTCGTCTAGGTAGGAAGCTCGTTCAGAGCCTTGTACCAGATGCTCGAAGAGGTGCAACTCGTTTTTGTAATGGTCCACTACGATGATATTTTGGTACATGGCATAGTGCATCATCGGCACCTCTTGGGAAGGGGAAGCTTTCAATTTGATGTCCTCAAACCAGCCTACTGTATCGTATTGGGTGTAGCCAAAAAGCCCATTTGTACTAAATTTAAAGGAGTCAGGAGGGGATTGAAAGGAATTACCGAATCGTTGTAAGCAATCCATTAGAGGTTGTTCATTGCTCACTTCGTAGTACCTCTCCTGTCCATCGGGTAATTTCTCCAGCACTTTACCTACTGTAAATGAAAAAGAAGCGAGGGGATTGAAACAGATGTAGGAGTAGCTGTTGTCTTGTCCTCGGTAATCTGAGGATTCCAGTAAGATGGGATTGGCAAAGCGATCCCTAATCTGCAGGTAAATGCTTACCGGGGTGATGATATCTGCAAGTCGCTTGCGGTACTGGGTATGGAGGCTGTAGGTAGTAGTCATGGAAGAGAAAAGGGCGTAAAAAAAGGCTTACCGGGAAATCCAGTAAGCCTTTTGAGGTATGTATTGCGCAAAGTTTAGGCAACGGCTTTCTGAGCTTTCCCAAGGAAAGAATTGGAATGCCACCACCAGTAATTGTTTGCGATTGTTTTCATTAGCTTGGTACAAATTTAGAAAGGCTTTGGAATAAGCAATGCATCCCATCCATTTTTTTGATTTATTTATTTGTCTTAGAACTGGGAGATTAGGCAAAATAGTACAGGGCCCAGGTCGTAATTGCCATCAAGATGGAGGAGGATATCCGAACTGCATTTTTAGGCTGACGAAAATCCATCCATACCCAAAAACTGAGAAGGGCTGCCGGCCAAGATACGCATGTAGGCTGCACCCCAAGGTAAAAGATCAGTAGCAACATCAATCCTTGAAAAATTAAAAAATAGGTTAACCGCTTAAAATCGAAGGAATTTTCGAAAAATTCTTGTTCACGCTTTGGTCGCAAACCAAGGCTCATTCCTACCTGAATGCAAATACAAATCACAAAAACCACAAATACCCGGTGCATAAAATTGAGCTGTGTCCCAAACCAGGTTCTCCAAAATTCAAATCCAGAAAGCCAGGAGTCATATAGCCATTCTATTGCCAGGCTAAGAATAGGCGCTGCCAAGATGACTACAGCCGCCGATGCCGGATGAACGCGTTTCCAAAGAACTCCTAAAAAAAATGCGGAAACCACTCCAGGCTTTAAGTAGGAAGTATTCTTGGATAAGACTAGAAAAAAATTGCCTTCAGAATTTGGATCAAAGCTCCACCATGCCAGCCCCACTCCCAAGAGGCAGGCCAAGACCACAGCTCCTTTGCCTACTGCCACTAGGAGAGCATCTGGGGCCTGGGTATGCAAGTAGCGTTTGTAAACATCGATGGCAGCGATGGTAGAAAGGGAATTCAACATGGAATAAATGCTTGAAAAAATAGCTCCTAAAAATCCAGCCAGTATCAAGCCAATCAGGCCATATCCTTGGGGAACCACTTGTTTCATGAGGTAAATAAATGCATCGTCTGGCTTGACGTGATCTAGGGCATATTTATATTTAAACAAATACGCTGCGGCTACCCCTGCGGAGATAGAAAAAAATGGAATGGTGAGTTTTAAAAACCCAGCAGCAATAGCTCCCAACTGAGCATCTCTATCCGAACGGGCAGCAAGGACGCGCTGAACTTCAAACTGATTGGTGGTCCAAAAAAATCCATGCAAAATCAAAAGTCCGCTAAATACCCCGGTCCAAGGCAGATCTGGATGATTGCTAGGAAGGTATAAATTCATTTTCTGCATGCCTTTTTCTGAAGAATCTAAATCCATCAGTCCAGAAAATCCTCCGATTTCTGGCTGAAGAAGAGTAGAAACGCCTACAGTGATAATAGCCACGACCATGAGAAAGGTGATGATGTTTTCTGCCCGAACCACGGCACGCATACCTCCAAAAAACACCAAAAGACAAGCGATGGTAGCAATGAGGATCACACCGAGGAGGTAATCGGGAGCATATCCTGTGCCCTGCAGAAGCAATCCCAACTGCCTGCTTCCAATATAAAGTCCACCTACCAGCAAAATAAGGATGACTGCGAGGATGACCAAGGTATAGAGTAAACGAGCGGTTTCGTCGTACCTGTCCCCCAAATATTCGGAAAGCGTAAATGCTTTCTTCTGCCGGTAGGCAGGAATAAACACAAAACAGAGCATGAGGATGGTGGGTATGGCAAGAAACTCGTAATGACTTTGTGCAAAGCCAATGGAATAGCCAATGCCAAGCATACCGATGATTTGAGAAAGGCTCACATTGGTACCGTAAATGGAACCCGCCACAGACCACCAAGGCAAATCCCTGTCTGCCATAAAGTACTTGGAGGAAGAGCCTTTGCCTCCAGAAGTCCTAGCTGCAAGGACAAAACAAAGGATGCAAAGCAGAAAAACTGCCAAATCAAAACCCTGAAGCAAACCGATCATAGGAGCATCATTGAAAAAGAAATTAGTATGCTAGGTAGCTCTGTCTTGCAATTGGTTCAACTTTACTTGAGGCAAATGAGGTAGAACCCACTTGGCAAAATGTTTTGCCTCATCCATTAAGGGATACCCCGAGAGGATAAATGCTCGGATACCCAGATCCATGTATTGGTGTAATTTATCCAAGACTTGTTGAGGATTCCCTACGATAGCGCCTCCACATCCGCTTCTGGCTCTTCCGATTCCCATCCACAAGTGTGGCTCTATGAAATCATCTTGGTCTGCCAGAAGAGCTCTAGCCTCGTCCTGCCTCAGTACTCCAGCCGACTGGCTGTCTTGTGCTAGATGCTTGAGGTTGTAGCCTTGAGGATCAAATTTACTCATGATGTGTTTGGCATGGGCCTTGGCCTCTTCCTCCGTTTCCCTAACGATTACATGGATGCGCAGACCAAAATCGATACAGCGGTGGTATGCCTTGGCACGCTGCGACATCTCCTCCACAGTGGACCGAATGGAATCTAGGGGTTCGGGCCACATGAGAAAGACGTCGCACTCTCGAGCGGCCACCTCTTTTGATCCTGGAGATATCCCTCCAAAATACAGTAATGGACCGCCATTTTTTTGATAGGGCCGTACGGGAGCTGTATCCATGGTAAAGGAGGGATATACTTCCCCTTTAAATTCAATGCGTTCTTGGGTCCAAGACATTCTGAGGATTTGGATCACCTCCTCGCATCGCTTGTAGCGCAAATGTGGGTCTTCCTTCCACCCTGGAAGATCTGAATTGATGATATTTACGGTCAACCTCCCCTGAAGCATGTGGTCTAGGGTAGCGAGGTGACGCGCAAGCATGGGGGGATGAATCTCCCCTGTTCGCACCGCAGTGAGCAGGTTAATCTGCTTGGTTTGAACCGCCGCTGCAGCTGCAAAAGGAAGGGTCTCCTGTCCGAGCATGTAGGAAGTAGGCAAGAGGATATTGTCGTATCCCAAGTCATCGGCCAATTGGATGATCTGCATGCAATGGGTAAAGCTGCTTTGGCGCTGGGGGTCGGGAATACCTAAAAATTCGGTATCTCCTCCGCATAGATCATCAAACCATCCTACTTCACACGCTACCTTTTCTGTTCGGATTAGAGAATTGCCCATGTTTAAAAATATAAAAATGCAGCGATGAAATACTAATTCTTCAGGGAAGGATTTATTTTAAATCTATTTTGTGTATATTATAAACATTAAAATGTTAATAATATTAACATTTTAATGGAATTTATGTCAGGTGTAGCAGGTGCGATGGCCTGATGCAGGACCTCTCTTCCCTTTCTAAATACCCTTGTTCGTTAGCGTGCGCCTAGGCGCTCCAGATAGTATCATGTTTCTCAATTGCCACAGCCACTTCAGTTTCAAATACGGCACCTTGTCAGTAGATGCGCTCGTATCCGAGGCAAAAAAGCGAAAGGTAGACGCACTGGCACTCACGGACATCAACAGCAGTGCTGCCGTATTTCCTTTTATCCGAGCGGCACAAAAAGCAGGCATCCATCCAGTAATCGGGATTGATTTCAGGAATGGAATCGCGCAGCAATACATTGGCCTCGCACGAAATCAGGAGGGCATGTACGAACTCAACAAGCACCTCTCGGAGCACCTGATCCAGCAGCGGCCTTTTGCAGACAAGGCCCCTCCCTTTGCAAATAGCTTTGTGGTCTACCCTTTTCCGAAGGAATACTTCCCCTTGGCTGAGTATGAGTATGTCGGCATCCATCCCAGCCAACTCAACAAGCTGCATTCTTCACCTTGGTACCGGAAACGAGAAAAATTGGTACTCCTGCAGCCAGTGAGTTTTTCCTCCAAATTGGAGTTTAATGCGCATCGGCTTCTTCGAAGCATGGATCTAAATACGCTGCTCAGCAAGCTACCGGTGCAGGAGCAGGCAGATCCCTCGGACCAGCTCTACGGCTATGCAGCGCTAATTGCCCGTTGTGAAAACCACAGCTACCTGCTCCTCAATGCGCAAAAGCTCCTGGAGCAGTGCCAGTTTTCCTTCTACTTTCAGGCGATTAAAAATAAGCGGGACCTACTCGGCAATGGAGGGGAGGACTTTGAATTTCTCCGACAGGAAACCTTCCGAGGGGCGCAGCAACGCTACCCACAGCTCCCTCCAGCCGTCAGCAAGCGCATTGAAAAGGAGCTGGAGCTGATCCAACAAAAGAGTTTTGTGTCTTATTTCCTGATCAATTACGACATCGTACAGTTTGCCCATCGGCGCAATTTCTACCATGTGGGTCGAGGCTCCGGGGCCAACTCCGTGGTGGCTTACTGCTTGGGAATCACCGATGTGGATCCCATGGAGCTAGATCTCTATTTTGAGCGCTTTATCAACCTCTACCGAGAAAATCCCCCCGACTTCGACATTGACTTCAGTTGGACCGACCGAGACGAGGTATTTGACTACCTCTTCAAAAAATATACGGTGGGTCAAGAGGCCCACGTAGCACTACTCGGTTCGTACAGCACTTTCCAATACAACTCCGTGATCCGGGAACTCGGCAAGGTCTTTGGCCTACCCAAGGCAGAGATCGAGTCCCTACTACAGCAGGCCGACAAAGCAGGCTATAGTCCCGATGGTTTGGGCAAGTTGATCCTTCGCTATGCGCAGGTGCTGCATGACATGCCGTCTCACCTGACCATTCATGCCTGCGGACTGCTGCTGTCGCACAAATCGATGCATTACTACACCGCCACCAGTTTGCCCCCCAAGGGCTTCCCAGTAGCGCATATTGACATGCATGTGGCCGAAGACATCGGCTTACACAAGTTTGACCTACTCAGCCAGCGGGGGTTGGGGCACATCAAGTCCAGCTTGGAGCTAATCCACCGCAATCAGGGGATTGAAGTGGATATCCGAGCAGTGGCGCAGTTTAAGCAAGACCTCAAGATCAAGGAACTTCTCCGAAGCGGGCATACCATTGGCGCTTTTTACGTAGAATCTCCTGCCATGCGCATGCTGCTGGCCAAGCTGCAGGCAGACACCTACTTGGAGCTTGTGGCGGCCAGTTCCATCATCCGTCCTGGGGTAGCTCGATCGGGCATGATGCGGGAATACATCTTGCGGCATCGGGACCCGGAGCGCAGGAAGCAGGCCCATCCTGTGCTCGCAGAGATCATGCCTGAGACCTACGGCATCATGGTGTACCAGGAGGATGTGATCAAGGTGGCACACCATTTTGCAGGGCTGAGCCTAGCCGAGGCCGATGTGCTGCGCAGGGGCATGAGTGGCAAATCCCGCTCCAAGGATGAGTTTGAGCGGGTAAAGACCGCCTACTTTGACAACTGCAAGCGGCTAGGGAGGCAGGATGCCGAGGCAGCTGCGGTATGGATGCAGATTGAGAGTTTTGCAGGCTATTCCTTTGCCAAGGGGCACTCCGCTTCCTTTGCAGTGGAGAGCTACCAAAGTTTGTACCTGAAGGCCTACTTTCCTTTGGAATTTATGGTGGGCGTGATCAATAATTTTGGAGGGTTTTACTCCACCGAATTTTACGTACACGAGTTGCGCATGCAGGGGGCCACGATAGAAGCCCCTCACCTCAACGAGAGCGATTACTTGACTCGAATCAATGGGACGACCGTTTACCTGGGCTGGATCCACCTGAAGCACCTTGAAAAGCGAACCGTGGAGCGCCTCTTGCGGGAGCGGCAGGCACAGGGCTCTTTTTTGGGGCTGGAGGATTTTGTGAGGAGGGTCTCCTGTGGATTGGAGCAGTTGCTGATCTTGATTCGAATCCAAGCATTCCGGTTTACGGGCAAACCCAAGCAGCAGCTCTTATGGGAGGCCCATTTTTTACACCACAAGCAGGTGGGGGCACGACCTACGCAGGAATTGTTTGTGCATTCGGCAGGGGGTAATTCTTGGGAGAGTTTGCCTCCTCAGGTGCCGGTATTGGAGGAGTTGGATGTACGTCAGGACATCTTAGATCAAATCGATATTTTGGAATTCCCACTGGAATCCCCCTTCCACTTGCTCCAGGATCCAGGTATCCAGGGGCTGAAGGCGAGGGAGCTGCCGCAGCTGTTAGGAAAAATCGTACAGGTAATTGGCTACTTGGTCACCGTCAAGTACACCCGAACGATCAAGGGGGAGGTGATGAATTTTGGGACCTTTATCGATTCGGAGGGGCATTGGATCGACACGGTTCACTTCCCGCCTACGGTCAAACAGTATCCTTTCAAAGGTCGAGCGATCTACTGCATCGAAGGGAAGGTGGTGGAAGAGTTTGGCTTCTACTCCCTCGAGGTGCAGCGCATGGAACGGATGGCCTATTGGAATGCGGAGGAGTAGGAATTTGAGGAATGGATTCAGGAAAGATTTTGATTAGTGGTTTTCTAGGATTGTACCAACTATTCATTCCTTCAATTTGTACACCACAGCATATTTCAGCCCAGCAGAATGCCTACCTGGATCATATATTTTCTCAGGTAACCGGCCATCCCAATAGAAG
>SXYU01000164.1 GCA_005788235.1 Cytophagales bacterium | reverse complement strand
TCTAAAGTCCCTCTGATTAGTTCAGCAGGGACTTTTTCATTACCTTAACTTTCAACTAGCGACAAATCCCATGGGAATTTTTGGTTTCTTCTCAAAAGAGAAAAAAGAAAGTTTGGACCAAGGCCTACAAAAGACCAGTGAGTCTATTTTCTCCAAACTCAGCAAGGCTGTAGTCGGCAAATCAAAGGTCGATGAAGAAGTATTGGATGAGCTGGAGGAGGTACTCATCGGCTCAGATCTAGGTGTGGAGACAACTCTCAAAGTAATCAAACGAATAGAGGAGCGCGTCGCTCGTGACAAATACCTCAATGCTTCGGAGCTAGATCTCATCCTTCGGGAAGAAATAGCCCTCCTTCTGGAAGAAAACAACACGCAAAACCTCCTTGACTTTGACCTACCTGCAGATAAAAAACCCTATGTCATTCTAGTGGTAGGGGTCAATGGGGTTGGAAAAACGACCACCATCGGCAAACTAGCCTACCTATTTAAAAATGCAGGCAAGTCAGTCGTACTAGGAGCAGCAGACACTTTCCGCGCAGCGGCAGTAGATCAACTGATTCTTTGGGGCAACCGTGTGGGAGTACCTGTCGTATCCCACGGAATGAATACAGATCCTGCATCTGTGGCCTTTGACACCATGAAACAAGGCGTAGATACGAAAGCGGACTTGGTCATCATCGATACCGCTGGTCGATTGCATACCAAGGTCAACCTGATGAACGAGCTGACCAAGATCAAGCGCGTAATGCAAAAATTTATTCCCGATGCACCTCATGAAATTTTGTTGGTGCTGGATGGATCTACTGGCCAAAACGCCTTTCTCCAGGCGAAGGAATTTACCAAGGCTACCGAAGTGAGCTCCTTAGCCATCACCAAACTGGACGGCACTGCCAAAGGAGGTGTAGTAATCGGCATCTCCGACCAGTTCAAAATTCCTGTGAAGTACATTGGCGTAGGAGAAAAAATGACCGACCTGCAACTCTTCAACTGCACCGAATTTGTCGACTCGCTCTTTAAAAAGAAGTAAAATAAAATCCTCCGAAGCTCATGTAATTTTTTTTTAGTCAAGCCAATTGACTTAAACAAGTAGGAACTATGACTAACCTTGTTTGCATCCTACGAGCTGAAAAATCCGTAAACTTGAAATCATGACAGCAGTAATCTTTCAAGAAACTCAGCGCTTCAGACAAATCTGGATTTGGGTACCCATACTAGGAATTACAGGAGTATCTCTTGGCTCTTTATTTTTTTTGGAAAGAGATAATCCATTAAATATGGGAGATTTAGCATTCCCAATCGGAATGCTTATGCTGTTAAATTGTCTATTTCTAGGACTTACCTTATCCACCCGAATCACAGAAAATAGTTTGTCCTTCCGCTATTATCCATTTACTCGTTGGAGAACCTTTCGCTTTGAAGAAATAGAAACCCTAGAAGTGGTAGAGTACAATGGACTGTGGGAATATGGGGGCTGGGGAATCAAATGGAATGGAGATACTTGGTCCTACACCACAGGTGGAAAGTGGGGAATTATAGTCAAAACAACGGATAAAAAATTTCTCCTGGGGACTCAACAACCCGAGCAAGTCAGGCAAGTAATTGCCGAATTTAAAGCCCGCAAGTCGGCTCAACAGCCTTCAGTTTAATTTTAAGCTTGAAGAAAATCAGAAAGGTAAAACTCAAAAAAGAAAGATCCTTTCAAAAAAGAAAAGAAGACCTTTCTCTTTTGGTAACTTGCAGTTGCATTTTAGTACGTCATGAAATCCATCATCAGCTTTGTCATCCGCTACATCCCAAGGCCAATCCTTCAAACGGTAAGCCCGCTGGCGATGAAAGTCCTCTCCCAACTTAATCGCGGCAAGGAAGTAACTTGCCCTGTTTGCGATCAATCCTACCAAAAGTTTCTTCCTTACGGCCGCATCGCGCGAGAAAATGCGCTTTGTCCCAACTGCCTAGCATTGGAACGTCACCGATTGATGTGGCTTTTCCTTCAGGAAAAAACTGACTTTTTTACAGCTCCCCTAAAAGTGCTCCATATCGCTCCCGAACATTGCTTTATCAAGCGATTTGAAGCACTCCCCAACTTGGATTACATTACAGCAGACATTGAGTCTCCCCTCGCAAAGGTGAAGATGGACGTACATGCCATCCCTTTTTCAGACAATACCTTCGATGTGGTCTTTTGTAACCACGTATTGGAGCATGTGGACGATGACCTATTGGCCTGTTCTGAATTTAACCGAGTGCTAAAATCGGATGGCTGGGGCATCTTGCAATCTCCCGTATATCCACTGGAGGCTACGCTCGAAGACAAGACCATCACCGATCCTGCCGAACGGGAGCGTCTATTTGGTCAGCGAGACCACGTGCGCAAATTTGGAAAGGACTATGCTGCCAGACTCCGTCGCTCAGGAATTCAAATTGAAGAAAATCAATTTGTGAAGGAAATTGCTCCTGAAAAAGTGAAGCAGTATGCACTCGCTCCGGATGAGGTAATCTTCGTTTGCCGAAAGGGAAATTAACCCTTCGTCCACTTGATGGCCAGCTCCAAGAGCAAGCCCATTCCATACCCTGAAAGTTGAATCAAAGAGGTACAAAGTGCCAAAATTCCCACTAT
>SXYU01000163.1 GCA_005788235.1 Cytophagales bacterium | reverse complement strand
TTTCAAAGCCAAGGCATTCAGCAAACCTATTTTCGCTTTGGTCTCGATTTTCCACTCGGAAAGTAAGGATTGACATATTACTTCTTACTGTACTCAAACAGCTTTCTTTTTTCCTCCTTCGTGAGTCCCTCGTAGCCCTTATCGGCAATTTTATCAAGAATTTTATCCACTTCCTCTTGGCTGAGTGTCTCCTTGGTTACTGGATTTGTACCGGGATATTTAGTGGAGGAAGATCTTCTGTAACTTACTTTTGGAGCACGTCTGCTGCCCAAATTTTCGAAAAATAAACCTACTTTCTGGATAGGGATGCCCAAGTCCCAGCCTTTTCGCAACAAGTAGATGTAGCCAAAGCCAATCATCGCCCCGCCCAAGTGTGCTATTTCTCCACCCGCATTTTCACCAATTGAGTTGGCAAAGGATAGGATGACGTAAAATGCTGCGATGTAAACAATTTTGACTGGCCCTAGAAGAAAAAGTACAAAAGTAGTTTGTGGCGCAAGCGTAGCAGCACCTACTACCACAGCAAATACGCCTGCACTGGCTCCAAGCATAAAAGAGGTATCAACTGCACCTGAAAAGTTGGGGGCAATGTTGTACATCAACACATAAAATCCTGCTCCAAACACTCCGCCGAGCAAGTACAAGTTGGTAAGTTTCCTACTTCCTAAATATTGATGGATGAGTAGTCCGAAATAATACAGAAAGAGGAGATTGAACAAAATATGGAAAAGCCCCTCATGCAAAAAGAAATAGGTGAAGAGTGACCAGGGTTGCATAACAAAAGTAGACACAGAAGCAGGCATCATGATCCACTTCAGCCCTTCCTTGTAAAGCTCCCCAAAGCCGCTAAGAGTCAGCACTACTCGTGCAATCAACAACACAAAAAAAGCAATCAAGTTGATGGCCATGAGCTTGTACAGGCTATTGTCACGCCGGTTGAATGCATTTTTTAAATTATCCCAAAAGCTCGAATACATATCAGTAGAAGCTATTTCTATTTTTTTTCCAAAAGTACACTAGAATTGCACCGACCACTAGACCGCTGAGGTGTGCAAAGTGGGCCACATTATCGGTAGGACTTGTCAATAGTACATTGTATACCGTATAAAGCCCATAGAAAAACACCATATACTTTGCTTTAATTGGTATTGGTGGAAAAAGTAAAAATAATTGGGTATTTGGAAACAGCATGCCAAAAGCAATTAATATCCCAAAGAGTGCCCCTGAAGCGCCAACCATGGGCTGGTTGACTTGCAACTCCAAAATGGAATTTAAGGTTTGCTCAGCGCGATCTATATTCACGGGATCTTCTGGATTTCTGCTGTACTGATCTACAAAATCAAACACTTCAGGTGAGAAGTAACCCCGATTCTCGATAACTAGGCGGTTAAAATACTCTGGATCTGGATTGGCTTCAAATGCCAATACCTTTTCTTCCATCGTTCGGTACTGCACCAAGGTATATCCAGAGTAGAGGACTCCTGCTCCCATTCCAGAGACCATCCAAAGGATAAACAATTTTTTGGGGCCAAGAAACTGTTCCAACAGAGGACCAAAAATCAGCAGACCGAAAAGATTGCTAAATAGATGCCAAAAGTCGGCATGCATAAACATGTAGGAAAGGAATTGGAAGGGCTTGAAGTACAAGCTCTGGATATTGTAGAGGGCAAACCATTCGTTCAAGGGAGGGAACACAAAATTGGCTACTAAAAAAACAGCGATGTTGATCAGCAATAGATTTTGAACGACCGGAGTGATGTTTCTAAACATATTATTTTGCGAAGAAGGCGTGAATGCTAGTTAAATCCAATTTCACGAAGGTTTTGTTTCCAGAAGGAGAATAATTTGGGTTTGGACAAGCAAAAAGCTGCCCAACTAAGGTTTCCATCTCTTGTGCATCAAGCTTCTGCCCTTTCTTTATGCAGGATCTTTTGGAAAGAGAGCGGGCAAGATTTTCCTTTTTATCTAAGGAAAGATCGTTTTTAAAATTTTTATACTGCTCAAGCAATCCTTCAAAGAGTTCTTTTTCATTTTTTACTTGCGTTTCAGCAGGAACCCCTCTGATGACCACCGAGTCTTTGCCAAACTCATCGACTAGGAAACCAAGGCTTACTAGTTCGGGTAGAATGTCCATCACCAAGGCAAAGTCTGCTGGATTCAGGTTGAGGACTGTTGGGAACAAGCATTGTTGTGAGGCCCCATGGGTCGTTTGCAGTTGCTTGAGGTAGCGGTCGTAGAGGATTCGCTCATGCGCCAATTGCTGATCCACGATAAGTAGCCCGGTAGACATTTGGGCGACAATATAGCTTCGCTCAACTTGGAAGGTAGTTCCTGTTCCGGCTTCCTGCTGCAATACCTTGGAAACCTCTCCTGCTGTAGCTCTACTTTGGAAGGTCAGTAGCTCTTGATCGTCCCCCGAAAAAACTGGAGATTTTTGAGAGATGGAAGCTGGAGTATCTCCTTCAAAAAGTCGCTCCCAACCAGAGACAGAGGCACGCTGAAACTCCGGAGTATTGTAGGTTTTGTAGCTGTATTCGCGATCCACATCCATAGACACTTGAGGATTGGTCGTCCAATTTTCTTGAAAGTTGACATCCATGCTAAAATCCAAGGCAGGCATGACCTGATGGGCCCCTAAAGCTTGCTTGATAGCCGAACGAATCACTGCGTAAATGGTCCGTTCGTCCTCAAACTTGATTTCAGTCTTGGTCGGATGTACGTTGATATCGATGGTAGCAGGATCTATATCCAGAAACAACACATAAAAAGGGTGTTGATCTGCTTGAATCAATCCCTCGTAGGCAGTATGTACTGCATGGTGGAGGTAGCTGCTTTTGATATAGCGGTTGTTGACAAAGAAAAATTGTTCCCCACGAGTTTTTTTAGCGTATTCTGGTTTGCCTACATAGCCCTTGATGCTGAGATGGGGAGTTTCCTCCTCACAGGGAACGAGTTGATTTTGGATTCCTTTCCCAAAAATTCCCACGATGCGCTGGCTAAGTTTACCTGGAAGCAAGTTGTAGGTTTCCAAATCTTGCTGGTACAGGGAAAAGGCTATTTCTGGGTAGGAAAGGGCCACCCGTTGGAATTCATCGACGATATGCCGCATTTCCACGGGATTGGATTTCAAGAAATTCCTTCGAGCAGGCACATTGAAAAACAAGTTTCTCATGGCCACAGAAGTTCCAACGGGTACCGCTACGGGTTCTTGTTTTTTGACCTCCGAGCCTTCGATATGAATCAAGGAACCCACTTCAGCTTCCTGAGTTCGGGTTTTTAGTTCGACCTGCGCCACTGCGGCGATAGAAGCCATGGCTTCCCCTCGAAAACCAAAAGTTCGAATGGCAAAAAGATCTTGAGCAGTACGGATTTTGGAAGTAGCATGTCGCTCAAAACTCATGCGCGCATCGGTGGGGGACATTCCTTTCCCATTGTCGATCACTTGAATCAGCTGCTTCCCAGCATCTTTGACTATAACCTGAATTTGTGTGGCTCCAGCATCAACGGCATTTTCGAGCAACTCTTTGAGTGCAGATGCAGGCCGTTGAACTACCTCACCCGCAGCAATTTGGTTGGCAATGGCATCGGGAAGTAGCTGAATGTAATCAGGCATTTTTCCTTTTATTGAGGAATTTCACTGAATAATAGGCCACACCTCCTCCAATAGCTACATAGGCCAAGTACCTGAATATTGATGGTCCGAGATAAATGTATCCAAATGCCGCGGTGACCATACCCAAAAAAAGTAAGGTGCGGATTATTCCCGTGGAATTGAAAACAGCAGTGTCCCGGGTTTTCATTCCCCTATAGGAAGAAAATGAGCCCTTCATAGCTGAACGCCTCGGAGACGCGGAGCCGTTCTCCTCTTCCGCCTCAAGTATTCCTTCTTGTTCAAGCTCCTTTTTTATTCTAGAAGTACGCTCTTCAATCTCCTCTTTGATCGGATCATAGTACCTTGGCTTGATTGAAAAACGCTGGTGGGAGGCAGTCTTAAATATGGAGGGGAGTTTCATCTTTTTTCTGTTTTTCGATTACGGCAATTGGATTTCTTATCCATGGGGTGAAATCCCTTCTTGGATTTTTGTCCCTAGAAAATTCCAAAGCCGAGTAGAAGTTTTACAAACTTTTGTATCTTGAATCTTTAGGCCTTTTTTTTAGAGGCTTATTCTATATGAAAGCCTTTACTCTAATTAAAAAGCCCTTAATCACTGGGTAAATTTAGGTAAAATTACAGAATTAAATGTATTCTATTCCATGAGAACACTGCATTTGCTCAACCTACTCTGGGTACTTTTGTTGGGAATTTTTATTCCTGAAAAGCGGGTTTCTGCTGAGGTTCTTAAGGACTCATTAGAAACAAACCAATCCGATCTCCAACAGCTTTGGGTGGATAGTGTGTTTGACGCACTCACCTTTGAAGAACGCCTGGGGCAACTCTTTATGGTGGCGGCCTACTCCAATAAAGATCAGCGACATGTGGAGGAAATTAGTGCGTTGATCCAAAAAGAAAATTTAGGTGGGCTTATTTTTTTTCAAGGAGGACCTAACCGGCAAGCCCGCCTGACCAACTACTACCAAGCACAAGCCAAGACTCCCTTGATGATTGCGATGGATGCAGAATGGGGAATCGGGATGCGGCTGGATTCTACCCTCAATTTTCCAAAAGCCATGACTCTGGGAGCCATTTCAGATCCTAAGTTAGTTCAGGAAATGGGGGCAGAAATCGCCCGACAGTTTAAGGTTTTGGGCATGCATGTGAATTTTGCCCCTGTAGT
>SXYU01000162.1 GCA_005788235.1 Cytophagales bacterium | reverse complement strand
TTTTCTCCAGAAAAATCATTAGCTGAAGAGGCTTGGACCCAAAAAATTGGTTCCCGAGAGGTCAGACAACGACAGATCCCATTACTGACTGCAGGTAAACAAGAGGGTTATTTGTTGTTGGCCAAATCTTTTGCCGATGCTCGTGAACTACTGGACAATTTGCGGAATGTGCTCTTGTTGATCTATCCCTTGATTTTGGTGTCCCTTTACCTCAGCATGCGCTATTTGGCAGGGAAAAGTATTGAACCCCTAGAGATCATCAGCCAAAAGACCAACCAGATTAACCAGCAAAATCTAAACGAGCGAGTACCTGAGACAGGTACCAATGACGAAATAGGCCAATTGACACATGCCATCAATAGTTTGCTTGGGCGTCTCGAACAGGCCCTACAGCGCGAGAAGCAGTTTACCTCAGATGCTTCCCACGAATTGCGTACGCCATTAGCAGTATTGAGAGGCACCTTAGAAGTATTGATTCGAAAGCCAAGATCTGTGGAGGAGTATGAGGCGAAAGTAAAAACAGCCTTGGTCAGCATAGATCGGATGAGTGCTATGATTGACCAACTGCTCGCCTTGGCTCGGGTGGAAAATGGAAAGAATTTGGTAAAGGAGGAGTTGGAACTCATTACTTTTTTGGAGGAATTAGCGGACAATGTTACTGCTGAGCAGGGACATCAAATTCAATTTCAGTCTCTAGTGAGCCTTCCCATCTATGTGCGTACCAATGAAAAATCCTTGGAGATGATTTTACAAAATCTCTTGGAGAATGCCTGTAAATACACGGCTAATACTGGGGATGTCCTACTCCGAGTTGGGAAAGATTCCAAGGCATTTATTGAAGTGGTGGATACCGGTACGGGCATCGCTTCAGAGCATTTGGAACAGATTTTCGATCCTTTTTTTAGGGTTCAAGAAGCCCTAGATCGAGGTATTCCTGGGATAGGATTGGGCTTGGCAATTGTTAAAAAATTAGCTCAAGAGTCTTCCATTCAGTTGACTGTAAGTAGTGAAAAGGGGAAAGGAAGCACCTTCCGCTTGGATCTCAGCGAGACTTCTTAAGTAAAAATTAAGAATGGACTAAGTTATTCCTAAGGCTAGGTTTAGAATTTTGAATACTACCCTAGCCTAGGACTTATGCTTGATCGGATTATCCAGTGGAGTATTTCCAATAAATTTTTAATAGCCCTCTTTATTGCAGCTTGGGTTGGTTTTGGAATTTATTCCTTAGCCAATCTACCCATAGGTGCAGTTCCTGATGTGACGAACAATCAGGTGCAGGTCATCACGACTTCGCGAAATTTAGCAACCGAGGATGTAGAAAAATTCCTAACCTATCCCATCGAACTGGAGATGGCTAATTTGCCTGGGATCAAAGAGATTCGATCTGTTTCCAAGTTTGGACTGTCGGTAGTGACCCTGGTTTTTGGGGAGGAGTTAGGCACCTACTTGCCAAGGCAACTCATTGCAGAACGCCTCAAAATTGCCGAAGAAAGAATTCCGGAAGGGTTTGGCAAACCCATTATAGGTCCTATTTCCACAGGGCTTGGAGAAATCTACCAATACATTATCGACGTCAAGCCAGGTTACGAAGATCGATACAGCATCACTGACCTGCGTACGATACAGGATTGGGTAGTGCGACGCAATCTGTCTGGCATAGAAGGGGTCATCGAAGTCAATACCTGGGGAGGCTACCTGAAAGAGTACGAAGTGGCTATCAATCCAGAACGTCTCAAGGCTATGGAGATAGACTTGGCAGCTGTATATGAGGTGCTGCAGCAAAATAATTCCATTGCCGGAGGCAGTTACATAGAAAAAACCAACGAAAGCTTTTTTATCCGTGGCGAAGGGCAGGTAAAAGGCCTAGAAGATATTGAAAACATGGTGGTGGAACTCCGCAATGGAAGCCCAGTCTACATTCGAGATATTGCTGAAGTAAAGTTTGGTCATGCCAATCGCTTTGGAGCCATTACTGCCAATGCACAAGGCGAAAAGGTCTTGGGTCAAGTCATGATGCTCAAGGGAGCAGATGGAAAGGGGACCATTGACCGGGTCAAGGCTCGTATTGCTGAAATGGAAACGGCCCTTCCTGAAGGCATTGTCATCAATGGATTTTTGGACCGCTCCGAACTCATAGGTCGTACGACTTTTACAATCGTAGAAAACCTGCTTTTAGGTTGTCTGATTGTTGTGTTCGTGGTGGTATTGTTGCTGGGCAATTTTCGTTCAGGGCTAGTGGTAGCCTCGGTTATCCCCTTGAGTTTGTTGTTTGCTCTATCCATGATGTACCTGTTTGGAGTAGATGCCAACTTGATGAGTTTGGGTGCCATAGATTTTGGAATTATCATCGATGGAGCAGTTATTATTGTGGAGTTTATTGCCTTTCAGTTTAGCAAATCCTCAGCGACTTTTATTGGTCTTTCTAAACAAGATAAACAGCTTGAAAAAGACAAGATATCATTTACCGGTGCATCCAAAATGATGCATTCGGCGATTTTTGGGCAGATCATCATTATCCTAGTTTTTATTCCCATTCTCTCCCTTTCTGGAGTGGAAGGCAAAATGTTCCGTCCCATGGCTGAGGTATTTAGTTTTGCCTTGATTGGCACCATGATTTTGGGACTCACCTATGTGCCAGTAGTATCTGCAATTTTTCTCAAGTCAAGTGTTCCTGGACCTAAGAATATCTCGTTGCGACTCCTTCACATTTTGAATCGAGTGTACAAGCCGGTATTGCATTGGGCTTTGGACCACAGCAAAGCAGTCTTGATAGCTGCAGGAAGCCTTCTAGTAGGTGTTGTTCTGATTTTTTCAAGCATGGGTTCGGAGTTTATACCCACCTTGGACGAAGGAGATTTTGTGATCCAACCCGTATTTAAGACAGGAACTACCTTAACCAACACGGTGGAAACGATCACCGAAATGGAACGTATTCTGATGAAGTTTCCCGAAGTTAAACAGGTAGTGACGCGTATCGGTGCAGCCGAAATCCCAACTGATCCCATGTCAATGGAAGAAAGTGACGTGATCGTCACCTTACATCCTCCGAGCGAATGGACCACTGTTGAGACCAAGGATGAGTTGGCAGAGGAATTTAAAAGGGCATTGACAGCGATTCCTGGTCTAGATTATGAGTTTACCCAGCCAATAGAAATGCGCTTCAACGAGTTGATTACCGGAGTACGTGCTGATTTAGCAATCAAAGTGATTGGAGAAGATCTGGATGTATTGTTGCAGACAGCTGAGGAAATTGAATCTGCTATCCAGGGGGTAGAAGGTGCTGCAGATATAATTCTTGAAAAAGTAGATGGACTCCCTCAGATGAAAATCGAATACGACCGCACTAAAATTGCAAAGTATGGGTTAAATGTCGCCGCGCTCAACCAGGTAGTTACCATGGGTTTTGCAGGGCTTAGTGCAGGAACTGTCTTTGAGGGAGAAAAACAATTTGATTTGGTAATTCGCTTTGATAAGCCTTTCCGAAAAGATATCGAGCATCTCGAGAATGCGGCCATTCAGCTACCCATGGGAGGAAGTATTCCCCTTTCTGAATTAGCCAAAATCACCTACACCAAAGGACCTGCAAAAATTTCTCGTGACAACACCCAGCGCAGGGTAGTGGTGGGAGTGAATGTACGAAATCGAGATCTTCAATCAGTAGTGGACGACATTCAAGCGATTGTAAAAACCAAAGTTACCATTCCCGAGGGCTACCGAGTGGATTATGGAGGTCAGTTTGAAAATTTGCAGCAGGCAAGAAACCGACTCTTAGTTGCTGTTCCTATAGCGCTTATCCTAATTTTTGTGTTGCTTTACTTTGCATTTTCTTCTACCAAAGATGCCTTTATGATTTACACGGCGATTCCGTTTTCAGCCATCGGAGGAGTGGTATTACTTTGGCTTCGAGAAATGCCTTTCAGTATTTCTGCTGGAGTGGGTTTTATTGCACTTTTTGGTATCGCTGTGCTCAACGGCATTATGATGATTGAACACTTTAAATCTATGACTAATCGTTATTCCTCGCTTCGTGAATTGGTCTTAATAGGTGCTGGAGAGCGTCTACGACCTGTCCTTCTAACTGCCTCGGCAGCTGCCTTGGGTTTCTTACCGATGGCGCTATCTGGTTCAGCTGGTGCAGAAGTCCAGCGCCCCTTGGCTACTGTCGTTGTGGGAGGACTTATTTCAGCCACAATGCTGACCTTGATAGTGCTGCCAGTCCTCTACGTTTTGTTTAATTCTAGTAAGACTACCAATCCTGTTCAGCTTCCTAAAAAAGTGGTTTTGATCCTTTTGTTCCTGCTTTCCCCACTTGCTTTTTCTTGGGCACAAGAGGCTAAGGAATTGACTTTGGAGGAGGCTCTTGTATTGGCTGAAAAGCAAAACTTGGGAATTCAAGCAGCACAAAAACGGTTGGCTGTTGCAGAAGCCCTGACTGGCTCCGCGTGGAATTTGGAGAAAACCCAAGTGTATCATGCTCAGGATCAAAACGATATTGCCGAAAATGGAGTATTCAATCGTGTTTGGGGTGTACGCCAGCGTTTTGAGTTACCTACGGTATATCGTACTTCCAAAAACCTGCTTCAATCTGGACAAAGTCAGGAAGAGGCACGTTTGCAATTGGAAAGTCGAGACTTAAAAAAGGAAGTGAGCTTGGCTTTTGTAACCGCCCAGTACTGGATGGAATTGGAAAGTAATTACGCGTATTTGGATAGTCTTTACTCCGCTTTCTCAAGGGCTGCTTTACGCCGAATAGAGACGGGAGAGGCCTCTCTTTTAGAAAAACTTACTGCAGAAAGCAAGCAGAGGGAAATAGAATTGCGTAGGTCAGAAGCAGAAAGCGAAAAATTGAATGCCTTGATGCGTTTGGCAAGTCTATTAGGGGTGGAGGAAGCGGTTCAGATTTCTACGAATCCGGTGGTGTTAAATTCAGCATTGGTGCAAGAAATGCATCCTGGACTTTCTTTGTATGAGGCGAGCAAGATGCAGGCCGAGTATCAGACCCAAATGGAGAAGCAGTACTTGTTGCCAGACGCGAGCGTGAATTTATTTCGTGGTACCAATTTAGCTGCAGGATCAAAAATCTATCCAGGCTTTGAGTTAGGCGTAGGTATCCCATTATTTTTTGGATCTCAAGCTGCCAAAATAAAGGCAGGAAAACTTTTTCAGCAACAGTTGGATCTGGAAGCAGATAATTTTCAGTTGCGTTTGGACAATCAAGTTACTGTCCTAAAAAATAAGTTGGAACAGCAAAGTCGGGTCATCAACTACTATGAGGAGGAGGGAATGCGCCTAGCAAATCAATTGCAAGCCCAAGCTATTCGCTCCTTTTCCGAAGGAGAAATCGACTTTCTTCTTTTTGTACAAATGATCGAAAACTCATATTCTCTTCGTATCCAATATGTGGAGGCGAAGCGGAACTATTTAGT
>SXYU01000161.1 GCA_005788235.1 Cytophagales bacterium | reverse complement strand
TGAATTCCTTGGTGTCGGCAGAAAAAGTGCTGGAAGCTATTGAGGCCCTCGACCAAGGCCAACTGACCCCGCATGGGAAAGAGTTGCATCAGGTACCCGTACATCCGCGAATTGCTCACATGCTCGTCTATGCCAAAAAGGCAAATCTCTTACCTCTAGCCACAGATATTGCCGCCATTTTAGAGGAAAAAGATCCGCTTGCCTCCCAAGCTGGCGTGGACCTCAACCTTCGAATTGAAGGACTGAGACGCTTTCGAGGACAGGTAAATGGAGTATTTGCCTACAAAAAGATTGAGAAGGTGGCCGAACAATATCGTAAACTACTTTCCGTAACTCCTGAAAACAGTCCAGTAGATCCTTGGGCAACAGGATTGTTGCTTGCCTATGCCTATCCAGAGCGGATTGCAGCTGCTAGACCTGGGAACAATGCCCAGTTTCAACTTGCAAATGGTAAAATAGCCCAAATCGGGCATAAAGATGATCTCGCGTACGAATCCTGGTTGGCAGTAGCGCACTTGGATGCTCGAGATGGAATGGGTAAGATCTGGATGGCAGCCCCCTTGAATCCCAAGGACTTGGCTCCCATGCTCAAAACCAAAGAGGTGCTGGAATGGGATCGAAAGAAAGGTGGACTTCAAGCACATGCTGAGATTCGTATTGGAGCAATTGTCTTGGGAAATAGACCCCTTCCAAAAGTGAACCCTGAACTAGCTGTTCAACTACTTCTTGAAACCATTCAAGAGGAAGGGGAATTTTTGCTGGATTGGAACGAGTCAGCAAGGGAATTAATAGCACGTGTACAGTCAGTTGCGAATTGGCATCCGAGTCAGGGCTGGCCTAACTGGTCGGTAGAGTCTCTCTGTTCAAATGCTGCAGACTGGCTTGAACCCTACTTGATGGGCATTACCAAGAATGAGGAATTGAAGAAATTGAATCTTAGTCAATTCTTGACCCACTCCCTTTCTTTTGAGCAGCAGCAGGACTTGGAAAGGATTGCGCCAAGATATTTGACAGTACCTTCTGGAAGTGAAATTTCCATTCTCTACCAAGAAGATGGCAGCTCCCCTCGGCTTTCGGTTCGTTTGCAGGAACTTTTTGGAATGCTTGAAACCCCGAAAGTCAATGAAGGACGCGTCCCAATCCTTATCGAATTGCTATCCCCTGGCTACAAACCGGTACAGCTCACGCGAGATTTAAAAAGCTTTTGGACTTCTGGCTATTTTGAGGTCAAGAAAGAGCTCAAACAACGTTATCCGAAGCATTCGTGGCCTGATGATCCGATTAAGGCACAAGCCGTCCGAGGAGTCAAAAAAAGAGAATAAAGTAGGATTACTCCTCAAAAAGTTCTTTCAACTCCTGAAGCATGGGTTCTACCTCTAGCTTCTTCAATGCTAGGCTTTCATCATCTTCTGGATTGTGTAGGTAATGATTCCAATGCTTCTCGGCTTTGCGGATAGTTCTTGGTGTAATGTCGAATTCCACACTGTCCAAATACCCTTTAGCTAGTGTGGAAGCTTTAAAGTTACCAAAAAGATAAACTCTAAAAATATCTACAAAGCGCTCCGCTAGGTTGAATTCCTCTAGTATTTGAACGAAAGCGCCTTGAATCGCTTTGTTTTTTTTATCCGAAATGGCTTCAAATATGGCGTCCAAAGACTCTTCATTCCAGGAAGTTTTGGCTAAGGCACGGCAAGCCAAATAGGCTATTTCCCATTGATCTCCTTTTACTAAAGTAATCAAGTGGTCTTTTGTCTCTTCATCAGCCATGCCTCCAAGTTTGTCTGCAAAGTGATAAGCTTCCTCTTCCTTGGGATCGCACATCCGATTCAGCACTTTTTGTATGTCTTCCTGCATATTGTTTTCTTTCTTTGTGTAAAGATAGCTACGAAACTGGCTTTACGATGAAAATACCACAAACTCAAGTTGTATCCCATGCTCAAGCCCTTTTCCTTGTGAATCAGGCCAATGAAGCGGGATGGAAAATCAGGTATTTACCCGAAAAGCACCAGCTACTAATTGAAAATGAGGTCAGCTGGCTAGCAAAGCTTTTTCTTCCCTGGACGATGAATTGGCTGCCTGAAGGAAAATTTCAAGTCCAAGAGGATGTGCATTACTGTTTGACTTTAGTCAGAGCGGGACAAGCAGCCCTTGGCTATTTTCACCAAGGCAAGCTACTGGATCATAAAGTAGTTCGAGGCTACTTGGTTCGACAGAAACAGGGTAAATCGCAGTTTAAGTATTTGAAAACCAAAGGAAAATCTAGAGCTGGTTCACGCATCAGATTAGAAGAGACGCTTGTATTTTTTAAAGAGATCAACGATCGGCTACAGGTCTATGCCAAGCAGTATCCTCTCAATTTTTGGGGACTAGGATCTGCTAAAACCTTATGGCCTTTATTATTTGATGGAGAAGTGAAACCACCCTTCAGTTCCAAATCGGCCGAATTGATTGAATTACCCTATCCCTTCACAAAAGGCTCTTACGAGGAGTTACAAGAATTGGAACTGAGGTTGCAGCAATTTCATTTGCTACTTTCTCCTTTGGCTGAGCCCTTGATTCTCTTACATCAAGCATCCAATTCAGAAGCTGACGATACCTGGTAAACATAAAAAAACCTTTGGCTTCCGAGGAAACCAAAGGCAAAAAGGAAAGTGGGCGTTGGTTTAGCTTTCTTTAGTTCCTTTTTCTGGGAAAGAGTAAGACAACATGTTGATTGTTTCATGTGCCATCTTGATGTTGAATTCGTAGGCTAGGCTCTTGTAATTCACCAAATCCACTATCGTTCCAATAAAGCACAAGCCAATGGTGAGTAGGTATAGGATTCCAAGGCCAATTTGCCCAAGGATAAAACGATGTAGACCCGCGAAGCCAAAGAAGCCAAGCAAGGTCAAAATCAAAATCATCTGCGGGTCTTTGCGTCTTGCTCGGTACACTTGAGCAAATAAAGCGGCTTCTTCCTCATCCATGCTCTTCATTAAACCCTGGATGTAACCCAATTCCATTCCTTCCAATTCAGGAAGATGTCTCAATACATTAGCCATAGTGTGCGCGTTGTTTTAGTTGTTTGATTAATACCCAAATACGATGAAAGATCGCTCCATAAGCCAAACTTGCTGCGGGATGCAGTTGCCAGGAGGCCTGAAACTCCCCTCGAGCCAAGAGATTCATGGCTCTTCCCAAACCACATCCTGGGCACCATTCAATACCCAAGTTGTGCAGGGGACAAAGGCTGAATGCCTCAACCGCCGGATTGATCGTAAGAATAGCCGCAATGCTTCCAATCCAGAAAATTAATTCCAGTGGAATTTGCTTGGCCCATTGCTTGACTTCATTCATGTGAATTGGAATTACTAAAATGATGCCAAACCTCCAAAAAAGTAGTAGAAGGGGATTTTAGGAAAAAGGCTTGGCCTTCATGTAAGATAACTGAACAGCTAGCTGTCCGTTTACGAACGATTTAGTTCGGGTAGTTTTAATTGAAGTACTCGTCCAAATTGCTGAATCTGTTGCCGCTCTAAGTTCTTTCGCAGCGATTCATGGTTTTTTACCGCACCAAAAGTATTAAAACCAGAAAATTTCAAAAATAGTCCCAAAATATCTCCGGGAACTTGGGTTTGACCTGAAATGCCCACAGCTTTGGAGGCCTCTTTTCCGAGAAAGTAGGAAAGTAAAGGTTCCATTTGGCTCGTTAAAAATGAATCAGGAATATTTTTCTTATAGAATTCGAGCAGGGCTCTCGTTAGTTTTTTTCCTGCGTCTGAGGCTTTAAGATGCCTTTTTCGAATCAATCGATCTAGTTCAAATGCTTCCTTGGGGTTGTTGGGCCAAAGGTCAGTTTCTACCCCCATCAGCTCCCCAATCCACTTCCAATACCCCAGCACTGCATAATGCTCCTTCGAACTTGGGGTCATACCCAACTTGGTCATTCCACGCAGCACGATGTGGCTAAAAGCCAAATTGGTACCCAAAAGATCTTCCTGATTGATGGGTTGCCCGAATGCCGGATCCCAATCCCTAGCGTAGGTTCGAATAAAGTATCGGCTGTAGGCATGAATCAGGCGAACCTTCGCACAAGTCAAAAAGGCTTCATCCAGACTTTTAAATGCCCCAGGTTTGAAAATGTCCAAAACAAAGCGAGTGGTCTCCCCTAGCCTTTCA
>SXYU01000160.1 GCA_005788235.1 Cytophagales bacterium | reverse complement strand
GCAGTAATCGAATTACTCATTCCATTTGCCACGAAAGCCACTGTTCCATCATTTGAGAAAGTTACTTCGGCTGGTTCTTTTCCAACTACAACCGTATTTTTCAAGGCAAAAGTAGCAGCATCATAAACCAATACTTTTCCAGATTCGCCCATTTGAGAAGTCCAAATTTCATTGCCATCGCTTGAATAAACAGCATTGTGATTCATAATTGGGGTTTCGATTATTTTTATATTCAAACCCGTTGTAGCATCTAAAACTGCAAACTTGCCGGTCATTCCAGCCATACCCCCAGAGTGGCCCGCACTTAAATCCATGCCTGGAGCTGCAATAGCTACTTGCGTTTTTGAAGCATTCAAATAAATGTGATGTGGATACATCAATGCATTCCCCATATTCATTCCTTGCATTTGAGTTCCAGAACCATCTCTTAATTTTATTACAGCCGTAACCGTATTGGTATTCAAATTGATAACTGATAAAGTACTACTTCCCCCATTGACCACATAAGCGGCTGGATAATTGATGTTTATTTGTGGTTGGTCTGAATTTATATCCGTGCAACCGCCCAAGATTAGGGCAAAAAGTAAAATCACATTCTTTCTCATGTTTTTGTCGGGTACTGAGGTATAATTATCGATTGAAATATAAGTACTCTCTAATGCTCCTTATTGTTTGAACCAGAGATGGAGTTTTCTCCAACAAAGGAAATAAATCTGGCCTTTTCTTATTCAAATTTTTTTCCATTTTTTATGCAAAAGGCAGTTACGGTGGAGATGTTTCTTTTTTAGGGCTCCTTCCCTATACCCCAAACTGGGTAAGGTGGTGATCCAGGTGCTTGTAGAGTAAGTTGTTCCATTCCTTGGCAGTCATCGGACCAAAGGAAGGAGAGTCCTTCCCTTCAAATTCGGCTTCCCCTTCACCTGAATACTTTTTTCATCCAGAAACGGAGAGAGACCTTTGACCAGAAGCACGGATTCTCCGGCGGGAAGGGTGCCTGTTGCCGTTTCAAATACTTGTGCCCCTGACAAGAATAGGGTGACCTCTTTGATCTGGTTTGTAAGTGTTACTTCCTTGAGGGCCTAAGCGAATCCTTTGAAAGCGGAACTGACTAGGAGGAAGGAGAAAAGTAGTCTTTTCATAAGGAGTAAATTTGGAGTTAAATCAAACAATTTAGCTATGGAAACTCAAGGCTTGGTCTTTAATTCTTTGAAGATTTATAAAATTGCCTTGAGGTTCGCCCATGATGATTAGTTTTGTGTTGGAAACCTGCACTGAATGACTCTTTTTCAAAGCATCCTTATTGCCATAGTCGAAGGACTAACTGAATTTCTCCCCATTTCCTCAACGGGTCACATGATTTTGGCCTCCACAGCCATGGGTATTCACGAGGACGAATTTGTTAAAACCTTCGAAGTATTTATTCAATTGGGCGCAATTTTGGCGATTGCTTTGATGTACATCAAGCGGTTCTTCCGAAACTTGACCATTTATTTCAAGTTGATTACCGCATTTCTTCCCACGGCAGTAGTTGGTGTTTTGGCATACGACTACATCAAAGCCTACCTTTTCAATCCCATTGTGGTGTCCGTTTCACTTATTTTGGGTGGGGTAATCCTAATTTTTATCGATAAAAAAGTAGCCGCTCAAGGAAGCACCGTGGTGGAGGTAGAAGATATTTCTTACAAAAACGCCTTCTTAATAGGGCTCTGCCAGTGTCTATCCATGGTACCTGGCACTTCTCGAGCAGCAGCTACGATTATTGGTGGAGTATTTAATGGTTTGGACAAAAGACAGGCTACTGAATTTTCCTTCTTACTTGCCGTACCTACCATGCTCGCGGCCGGGGGATATGATCTTTTGAAAGCTGACTTTGCCTTTACAAGTGAGCAATTGATGCTGCTAGGAATTGGCTTTGTCGTGGCCTTTGCATCGGCATGGGGAGCGGTGAAACTGTTTTTGACGTACGTCTCTACCCATGGCTTCAGCGCCTTTGGCTGGTACCGAATCGGCCTTGGAATTTTGTTCTTAATCTTTATGTGGGGAGCTGATTTGTAAGTTTTTTTGTCAACTGACAACAGACCACGGTCCACTGCTCATGTAATTTAACTTCAAGCCCCATTTTCTTTGGGTAGAAGTGAATAAGCAAATAGTATTAATAGAAAAGCCCTTTTTCATTTCGAAAAAGGGCTTTTTTGATAATTACTTTAGATGGGCGGTGGACTGTGGACCGTTAGCCGTCGACCTAATTCTACGGATTCCATTTCCAATCCGATAAACAGCTTACTTCCTGTTTTTCACATATTTTTCTAGCCAGCTGTCCATTTCCCAAAGGGTGTGGAGGATGGATTCTTTGGCTGCATAGCCATGACTTTCGTGAGGCAGGAGCACCAGCCTCGTCGTTGCACCATGTCCCTTGAGGGCGTTGTAGTAGCGCTCGGATTGGATGGGGAAAGTCCCCGAGTTGTTGTCTGCCTCTCCATGGATTAGGAGAATTGGGGTCTTCACTTGGTGGGCAAAGGAGAATGGAGACATGTTGAAATACACCTCAGGCGCTTCCCAGTAGCTGCGCTGCTCGTACTGGAACCCAAAGGGAGTCAGAGTACGGTTGTAGGCCCCACTTCTGGCGATGCCTGCAGCAAACAGTTGCGTGTGGGAAAGGAGGTTGGCGGTCATAAAGGCGCCATAGGAATGTCCTCCTACGGCAATGCGCTTGCGATCTCCAATGCCCATGTCCACCACCTTGTCGATGGCTGCTTCTGCGTTGGCTACGAGCTGCTCGATAAAGAAATCGTTGGGTTCCAGTTCTCCTTCCCCTACGATAGGCATCTCGGTTTGGTCCATGATAGCATAGCCACGAGTCACCCAGTAGATTGGGGAACCCCAACTGAGGCGTGTAAAGGTGTACTTGGAGCCCCTCACCTGTGCTGCATCGGCTGCGGACTTGTATTCTCTGGGATAGGCCCACATAAGTACAGGAAGTCTCCCATCTCGGCTTGGATCATATCCTTCTGGAGTATACAAGACTGCGGATAAGTTGAGGCTATCTTTCCGAGGGTAGGTGATCAACTGCCTTTTAATTCCCTTGAGCGTAGGATAAGGGTCTGCAAAAGTGGTGATATGTTTGGGAGCAATTCGCTTTTTGGTATTGAGCAACCAATAGTTGGGACTCATGTCGGTGCTCTCTTTCAGGGTAATCAAAAGGGAACCTTCCTTATCGAGTACTTTTATTACTCGTTCGTAGTAGGGTGCTTGGGAGCGCCACAAGATTTTCTGCTCCTTGGTGCTGGTATTAAAGGTAGATAGGAAAGGCATGCTTCCTTCTGGGCTGCCCCCTTCGGAGGTCATAAATACCAAATCACCATTTCTCAAGAGCACTTTTCTTCCGTAGGTATTGTCTGTTAGCACTGGGCTTCCTGGATCATTGTATAGGTCGTCCGAAGAGCGCTCAATGATTGTTCGAGGGGCTTGACCTGGATTTCCGGGTTGGAATACAGCTACCTTTTCAGTACGGCTTGCTGACCAACGTTCGCTGAGCAAGGCAAAATTATCATCTGACCAGCTGATACCTCCAAACCGCATGGAGGTACCCACTAGCTTTTGCTTTTCTCCTGTAAAGGGGGCCATCAAGGTGAACACGATGTCACGTTCGGCCACTTTAATTTTTGGGTCGCCTTTGTCTTGTGCTTCTGCCCAATAAAGGGTAGCGGGGGCATCTGCTCGCCAGTTGACATTTCGAATTCCGCTGACGGTGGCATCAAAGCCGGTTGGCCTAACCTCATCTAGAGGAACTTGCGCCAGGGTTTTCATGACTGCGCCTTGACTGCTCCAAATTTCTACGGTGTAGGGGAAGCGGTCCGCAGGCACGAGGTAGGAGAATGGTTTTTGAATGGACTCGACCAATAGGTAATTTTTATCGGGGCTGAGGAGCATGGATTTGATCATGGCGGGTTTTCCCACTGCCGTACTGCTGCCATCGAGTCCGATGCGGAAGAGTTGAGCATCCATAAAATAGGCAAATAAGGCCTCATCGTGGGGATTGGCTAGCAAATCCTGGTAGGTGCGGCTAGGAGCAGCCTTACCTGAGGTTTCTTGGATGGTTGGTCCTGCTGGGGCGATTGGTGCCGAAGGAACTTTTCCTCGAGCGGGATTGACCGCCTTGATGAGGAGGCTATTGTCTGCTAGCCAGGCTATGGAGTTTCCCAAAACTTGGTTGAGGATAGGTCCAGTAACTGCTTTGGCAGTGTAGGTACTGAGGTCTACTACATAGAGGCTGATGCCTTTGGCTTCGGTTTGGGTAAAAGCCAAGTAGCGCTCGTCCATGGAGAAAGTAAAGCCGGACATTTTTGCTGGAGAAGGAAGTCCACTCACCTGAATTTCTTCTCCTGTAGCTGTTTTTTTGATTTTCAAATTGGTATATCCTCCCATTCTACTAGGCCCAGAAGTACTCGGATTAATTCGTATTCCGGCAATACGAAGCTCAGGCTGAGCCAGGTCTTCAATGGAGGGAGATTCTGTTCGTTCTAGGACTAGCATGAAGGAACCGTCCTTGGAAAATGTGACTGCCGGGGTGGAGGGGGCATTGACTAGGTCTGCAATGGCTGCCAGGGGAGTTTGATAGGAACTTTGTGCAGATACAGCCAAACTGATTAGAAGCACGAAGCCTAGCAAAAGGGAAGAGAGAGGGGCTATTTTCATGGAAGAGGTGTGTGAGTAACAAAAGCAATGTACTAGAATAAAACTTTTCCTAAAACAGCGAAATTAGGAATGGCAAAAAAAAAGGCCCAACATCAAGTTAGGCCTTTCAAGAATTAAAGTTGGGTTATTTTCCTCTTGCACCTAGAGATACCATGGCACATCGGAATCCAATGTGGTTGGTGGAGGAATCTTGATGCATGAATCGACGTGCTCCTGGCGCTAGCCAGTAGGTGATATCTTTCCATGAACCCCCTTTGTACACACGGATGGAGTCATTCAATAGGGAGGTTCCGTATGTATTTTTTTCATCATATACCCCGTCTTTACGAAGTGGATTGAGGTCATCCGCATCTTGGAAGGAAAGTGGACGGTAGACATCATAGACCCATTCGTTCATATTTCCCGCCATATTATACAAGCCAAAATCATTAGGAGCCATGTCATAAACATTGGAGGGGATGATTTCACCATCGTTGGTTTGGTCGCCTGCGATACCGGCATAGTCACCTCTACCACGCTTAAAGTTGGCCAAGAAATCACCTTGCTTTGCACCTTTTTTACCTCTGCTGTCGTATGGATTTCTTACTCCTCTACCATCCCAAGGGTAGATACGTCCATACTCTTGGTTTTCGTCTAGGTATTGGGTTCCAATCATCGCTTTGGCCGCATATTCCCATTCAGATTCGGTAGGAAGTCTAAATTCAGCAATCACCACGCCTCGTTCAATCAACTGAGAACGAGTAAGGGCAGAGTCCAAGCCTTGTCGCTCCACTTCAATTTTTTGTACGTATTCGGTTCTCCATTTGGCATAAGCATTGGCCTGAGACCAAGATACTCC
Source organism: Cytophagales bacterium (assembly GCA_005788235.1). Lineage (GTDB taxonomy): Bacteria > Bacteroidota > Bacteroidia > Cytophagales > Cyclobacteriaceae > Algoriphagus. Next base: position 69 of record SXYU01000160.1, on the reverse strand, counting down.
TGCTACTGGATAAAAATTAAAGCCCGGGAATCTGAAGTAGTAGGACTCGTAGACGTCGTTGAAGGTCAT
>SXYU01000159.1 GCA_005788235.1 Cytophagales bacterium | reverse complement strand
TGGTGGGTAACCTAGTTACGGAAGAAGCCTTACCTTCTTACCAAACTTACTTCAACTTACTTGAAGGAATTAATGTGGAGCGAAGTCTGCTCTCCCCTTCAGGATGGGTTCGTTGGTCCAAGGCATGGACTGCTGAAGAAAACCGTCATGGAGACCTACTGAATAAGTATTTGTATCTCACGGGGAGGGTAGACATGCGCGCAGTAGAGCAAACCATCCACCGACTGATCACCAATGGCTTTGACCCTAAATCGGAATCAGATCCCTATCAGGCCATGATTTACACCTCCTTTCAAGAGCGCGCAACCAAAATTTCACACGTGAATACTGGTAAACTTGCAGACAAAGCGGGTGATCACATCCTTTCAAAAATCTGTAAAACCATTGCTGGAGATGAGGCGAGACATGAAAAGGCCTACAAAAGCTTTATGTCCAAGATTTTCGATATTGATCCAAGTGGAGCAATAACTGCATTTGAAAAAATGATGCGGAAACAAATCGTGATGCCAGCTGTCCTTATGGGGGAAGGAAGTAGTCGGCCAAGCATCTACAAAGACTTTTCAGAGATTACTCAAAAAATAGGCGTTTATACCGGTTGGGATTATGCACGCATCATTGAGCATTTAGTAGATTTCTGGAAAATAGAATCCCTTACTGGACTAGACTCCGCTGCAGCAAAAGCGCAAGAATACCTTGCCAACTTAGCCGACCGCTACATGAGACTAGCGGATCGAATCAAAGCCCCAGATGAAGTCAGCCTTGCCTGGCTAAAATAAACTAAAAAGTCCTTCCATCCGAAGGACTTTTTTTTGCATATTTCCGAATCTACCTACCCTATTCTGAATGAAATACTTTCTACTACTTCCTGCACTATGGCTGGTTTGCCTAGGTACTTCCTTGGCTCAAAACGTCCAAATTAATTCCGAACGACTCCAAAAATCACTCAGTACCCTAGCCACCTATGGTAAAAATGACATGGGAGGCTCGGATCGAATAGCCTACTCTGTTCATGATATTGCTGCGAGACCTTTCGTCAAGCAATTGCTAATAGCTGCTGGCTTGGAGGTATCGGTAGATTATGCAGGGAATATAATTGGTAGAAAAGCAGGGAAAAATCCTGCCCTCAAGCCCATCAGCATGGGTTCGCATATCGATGAAGTACCCAATGGAGGAGATTACGATGGACCTGTCGGGGTAATGGGAGGCATAGAAGTGGTGCGAACCCTAGCCGAAGCAGGCATACAAACGGAGCACCCTCTAGAAGTGATTGTATTCACCAATGAGGAGGGTGGTGTCATTGGCAGCCGAGCACTAGTTGGAGGCTTAAGTGAGGCTGCACTTCAAGCCAAGAGCAATGCGGGCATGACTCATGCCGAAGGCATTCGGCTGTTGGGCGGAGATCCGAACAAGATTTCTAGTTTAACTCGTGCCAAGGGTGACATCGCTGCATTTTTAGAACTTCACATTGAGCAAGGAGGCAACCTTGATGCCAAAAAATTGGACATTGGAGTAGTAGAGGGCATCGTTGCAATTGAATGGTGGGAGTTTACCTTTAAAGGCAAAGCCAACCATGCGGGAACTACCCCCATGGATGTACGAAAAGATCCCCTACTACCTGCAGCACGTTTTATCTTGGCAGTGAATGAAGTCATCACCCGAGACGAAGGGCGACAAGTGGGTACTATAGGAAAAATTCAAGCTTTTCCAGGGGCTGGCAATGTGATCCCTGGAGAGGTAAAACTCAACTTGGAAATCCGAGATTTGTCTTCCGAAAAAATCTGGAAGCTCTACGCAGAATTGGAAGCGATTGCCAAGCAGCTGGCACAGGAAAGTGGTAGCAGCCTATCCATCCAACATATAGAAGTGGCCAGCAAACCCGCCCTAGCAGACCCAGAAATTCGAAAAATCATCAAGCAGGAGGCGGAAAAACTTGGAATGACTACGCTCAGCCTGCCCAGTGGTGCAGGGCACGATGCTCAAGAAATGGCCAGAATTGCGCCCATGGGTATGATTTTTATTCCAAGTAAAGATGGCATCAGCCATGCTCCAGAAGAATACTCCAGTCCAGAAGCCATCGCCAACGGGGCAAATGTCCTCCTGCAAACTTTACTTGAACTCGACCGAAAGTTAAGTTCTAAAAAGTAAAGTTTACCCATCGATAATATCCTGAGAAATAAGCCGATAGATTTCGGCAAGTTGCTCGTTGTAGGCCAAAAAGTGATGGTGCGTCTCTAGCGTTTCGTAGTCTTCTCGAATAGCAGGCCCAGTTTGAGCTTTTCTCGCTCCCAGCTGTAGGCTTTTGGAGATTGACTCGATAATTAATGGCTTGAGCAGCTCCGCATCAAGCCCCTGTCGATGCAGAATATCTTCTGCAATTCGAAGCATGTGGTTTGTAAAATTACTCGCAAAAACAGCTGCTACATGTACCGCTTGCCGGTCTTTGGCTCGTAGGATATGGACGAATTGGGAAAGGCTTTTTGCTACCTTTTTCAAAAGCTGCAAGCTGCCTTCATCCTCGGATTCCAACAAGAATGGTACTTCTTCAAAATCTACCTTCTTGCCTTTGGTGAAGGATTGCAGTGGGTAAAATACACCCACATAGCTGGCTGAACTTTGGGATAGCACCTCCATCGGAATGGCTCCTGAGGTATGCACCAAGATACTACCTTCGGGTAAGATCACCTGATCCGCCACCTCTGATAGTGCGTCGTCCTTGATGGCTAAAATAAATAGCTCCGCCCTACTCTCCGAAAAATCCAAATCATCCTTCGGTATCGCACTGTAAATTCGCTCGGTGATTTCCTTCGCTTTACGAAGGTCTCTCGCATAGACTTCTGTGATTTCATGGCCTGCATCTTCGAGGGCTGGTGCCAAGTTCCAGGCCAAATTACCTGCGCCTAGGATTGCTATTTTAAACTTCATGAAGAAATTAAGTCAATTTTGAGGAAAAGAAAAAGCCATTCCCAAGGACGGGAATGGCTGTAATCCATTTAGAAATCAAATTAAATATGTAGAGCCCGGTTTTCCGTAGCTGCCAAACAGGCTTCTTTGAAGACTTCAGTATAGGTCGGGTGCGCGTGGGACATTCTCGCGATGTCCTCTGCTGAAGCACGAAACTCCATTGCCACCACGGCCTCGGCAATCATATCGGCAGTTCGTGGACCGATCATGTGTACCCCAAGGATCTCATCTGTACTTGCATCTGCCAATACCTTGACCATTCCGTCCGTATCCATGGAAGCACGGGCACGCCCAGAAGCTAAGAACGGAAACTTTCCAACCTTGTATGCTCTTCCCTGCTCTTTGAGCTGTTCTTCAGTGTAGCCTACAGCAGCCACTTCTGGCCAAGTGTAGACCACTCCAGGAATCAAGAGGTAGTTGATGTGTGGCTTTTGCCTAGCGATGGACTCCGCTACAAATACCCCTTCTTCTTCCGCCTTATGTGCAAGCATCGCTCCTTTTACTACATCACCGATGGCATAAATATGGGGAACGGCGGTTTGCAAGTGGTCATTCACTTCAACTTGTCCTCTATCCGTAAGGTTAACCCCCGCGGCAGCAACATTTAGTCCATCCGTAAAGGCCTTTCGACCAATCGATACAAGCACATAGTCACCCTTGATTTCCACAGTCTCTCCCTTCGCATTTTCCGCTTTTACAGCAACTTCCTTTCCGAGATTTTCTACTCCAGTCACCTTGTGCTTGAGGTAAAACTCAAAGCCAATCTTTTTCAGGGATTTTTGTAGTTCCTTACCCAAACTTTTGTCCATCGTAGGAATGATGGAATCCATGTACTCTACCACCGAAACCTTGGCACCTAGACGTCCATAGACAGAGCCCAATTCCATGCCGATCACCCCGCCGCCAATTACAATAAGGCGCTTCGGGATTTCCTTCATTTTGAGCGCCTCTGTGGAAGTGATGATGCGCTTCTTATCGATTGAAATAAATGGAAGACTTGCAGGCTTGGAGCCAGTGGCAATAATTATATTTTTACCTTGAATATCAGTCGACAAGCCATCTTCCTTGGTCACTTTCACGGTGTGCGCATCCACAAAAGATCCAAGTCCATGGTGGACATCCACCTTGTTTTTCTTCATCAAAAACTGAATTCCATCCACATTTTGGGTGACTACTTCGTCTTTTCGGGCAATCATTTGGGGCAGATTAACTGCGAGGCCCTTTAAAGAAATGCCATGGGTAGCGAAAGTATGCGCTGCATTGTAGTAATGCTCCGAAGAGTCAAGTAAGGCCTTTGATGGAATACAACCTACGTTTAAGCAGGTTCCACCAAGGGTGGAATATTTTTCAATCAAGGCAGTTTTCATCCCCAGCTGAGCAGCACGAATGGCTGCTACATAGCCCCCTGGGCCCGATCCGATTACGATTACGTCGTACATTGTATTGTTATTGTACCATATACCAGGTACCAAGTACCAAGTATACGCTGGTTAGACATTCAAACTTTTTTTGAGTTTCACGACCATATTTTGGATATGAGACAACTCGAGTTCCATTTTTTCAATTACTTCCATTGCCACATACCCAAGTCGATTGGAAAGAACCAATTGAGTATGCAATTCAAAAGAAGACCCGAGAGAGATGGCCAAGAAGTGATCAAAATCCTTGCTGGTATTTCTCCCTGCTCCCTCCGCAATGGTAGAGGGAATGGAGATCACACATCGATTCATTTGTGAGACCAAGCCAAACCGCTCATGCGAAGGGAATTTTTCGGTAATCTTGTAAATTTCAACTACTAATTCCATGGCCTTTTGCCAAACGGAAAGCTCCTTGTAACGATGCATTTTTTTATCAATTAGGTTAAAAAAATCTTCCTCTTTCGGAGTTCAATTGGAATCCTTAGCAAAATTTACCTTGTACTTCGTACTTGGTACATTGTTCTTGGTACTTGGTACCTAATACATTACACTCCAAACATCAACCTCGTAGGATCTTCAAGAAGTTGCTTTACTCGAACAAGGAAGCTCACAGACTCGCGTCCATCGATGATGCGGTGATCGTAGGACAAAGCTAAATACATCATCGGTCGGATAACCACCTGCCCGTTTTCAGCTATGGGTCGCTCCACAATGTTGTGCATGCCTAAAATCGCGGATTGTGGGGCGTTGATGATCGGTGTAGACATCATGGATCCAAATACTCCACCGTTGGTGATGGTAAAGGTTCCTCCCGTCATCTCCTCAATGGAAAGCTTGTTGTCGCGAGCCTTTCCAGCCAGACGAACAATCTCCTTTTCAATTTGATCGAAAGAAAGGTTCTCCGCATTTCGGATGACTGGGACCACCAAACCTTTGGGTGCCGATACAGCGACAGAAATATCACAGAAGTCATGGAAGACCATTTCATTGCCATCGATTTGGGCATTGACAGCCGGCCATTCCTTCAAGGCCACACAAACTGCCTTGGTAAAGAAGGACATAAAGCCTAGTCCTACACCATACTTTTCCTTGAACTGGTCCTTAAACTTGGACCTTAGATCCATGATGGGTTTCATATTGACCTCATTGAAGGTAGTCAACATGGCTGTTTCATTCTTTACTGCCACCAAGCGGCGAGATACCGTCTTGCGAAGCGAAGACATTTTTTCTCTGCGGACAGCTCGAGCACCAGAAACTGCAGTCTCCACAGGAGAAGCCAAAACAGCTGGTGATGGAGTAGCCACCGGGGCAGGAGCTGAAATAGGAGCAGATGCACTCATGGCATCTTCTTTGGTTACTCTTCCATCTTTGCCTGTACCTGCTAGGGTAGCAGAATCAATCCCTTTTTCTGCCAAAATCTTGGATGCAGCTGGAGAAGCATGCCCCATAGCATAGTTTTCAGTAGCAGTCGTTGGCGCTGCCACTGGAGCTGCTGGAGCTGGGGTACTGGGTGCTGCAGGAGCAGCTGCTCCAACCTCAATTCTGCAAATCAATCCTCCTATTTCCAAAACATCTCCTTCCTTAGCCACGTGGCGTAAGATTCCTGTAGCCTCGGCAGGGAGTTCAAAAGTAGCCTTGTCAGAATCCACATCAGCAATGATCTCGTCAAGAGTCACCTGATCTCCATCCTTTTTGATCCAGTTGGCCAAGGTCACCTCGGTAATGGATTCTCCTACCGTAGGAACGACCATTTCTTTGATGCTTGTAGCCAGATTAGCGGCTGCCATTGGAGCAGCTTGTGCTGCTGCAGGAACTACCACAGGTGTGGCTACCGCTGGTGTAGGAACGACCACTGTGGCAGTAGCAGAAGTTTCGATCACACAGATTAAGCCTCCTATTTCTACGGTATCCCCTTCTTTGGCTTTGATGCGCAAGGTGCCACTAGCCTCGGCTGGAAACTCGAAAGTTGCCTTGTCTGACTCCAGTTCGCAGAGTACCTCATCCATTTGAACTTGGTCTCCGTCTTTCTTAAACCATTGTCCTACGATAACTTCCGAGATGGATTCGCCAACAGTAGGTACTCTCATTTCTTTGCTCATGGTCTTCTATTTTTTGCCTAGGAAAAGCTCCCTCGGTATTTTTTATAGCTTAGTTTGGGTAACCATCCGCCTAGAATGCGGAGCTGGGATTAAAGGCTTAGCGCCTGCGCCACCAGTGTTTTTTGTTCTTCCACGTGTACTTTGTTGTAGCCTGTAGCTGGAGAAGCACTTGGCTTCCTAGCAATCACGCGCATTGGAAGCTCGTGATAGAGCAAGCGAAGCAGGTAATTCCAATAGCCCATGTTTTCTGGTTCTTCTTGTACCCAGACCACTTCTGCTCCTTTGTAGGATTTGAGAATCTCCAAAAGCTGTGTTTTTGGTAAAGGATGGAGTTGCTCCAACCGCACCAAGGCCACATTTGAAATTTTTTCCTTTTCTCTTGCCTCTTCTAAGTCAAAATACACTTTTCCTGTGCACAATACTACTCGCTTTACCTTCTTCGGATCCACAGTAGTATCTGGGAGCACTTCTCTAAATCGTCCTGAAGTAAACTCAGTAATAGGAGAAACCACCTTCGGATGTCTCAACAAGGACTTGGGTGACATGACCACACAAGGTTTTCTAAACTCCCAAGTAAGCTGTCTTCTGAGCAAGTGGAAAAAGTTTGATGGCTCAGTGATATTGGCCACTACCAGGTTGTATTCTGCAGAGAGTTGCAAGAAGCGCTCTGGTCTGGCGTTGGAGTGCTCTGGTCCTTGACCTTCGTATCCATGAGGAAGTAGCATCACTAGCCCATTCATTTTCTGCCATTTTGTTTCACCGGAAGAGATAAACTGATCTATCATCGTCTGTGCACCGTTGGCAAAGTCTCCAAACTGACCTTCCCAGAGGGTAAGTGAATGGGGATTAGCCATGGCATAGCCGTATTCAAAACCTAGAACTGCATATTCAGAGAGTAGAGAGTTGTAGATGTAAAACTGCCCTTTCCGGTCTTTCATCTCCAAAAGAGAGTTGAAGGGCTGGTTGGTATTGGCTTCGTGAATCACTGCGTGGCGGTGGGAAAAAGTCCCACGCTGCACATCTTGACCCGTGAGGCGGACAGTCTTGCCTTCGAGAAGCAAGGAACCGTAGGCAAGCAATTCGGCAGACGCCCAGTTCAGCTCTTTGGTCTCAAAGAACATCTCTTTACGCTGCTTCATTTGCCCTTCAATCTGTTTGATTGGCTTAAATCCTTTTGGAATAAAGGTGATTGCCTCGGCTACTTTTTTGATTTGATCTTGAGAAATGCCTGTTTCAGGTGATCGTTCAAAATCTTCAGGCTTGGAACGACGTAGGTTTGCCCACTCTGTTTCAAATTTGGTAGCCTGGTAAGGCAAAGGTTTTTCCTTTACCATATTCAATCTATCCTGAAGGAGCTGACGGAATTCTTCGTCCATCTGCGTTGCAATCTTAGCATCAAAATCTCCCCTCTCGGTCAGTTGCTTGGTATAAATCTCCCGAGGATTGGGATGCTTGGAAATAATGTTGTAGAGTTCTGGCTGAGTGAATTTCGGTTCGTCCGACTCGTTGTGCCCATGACGGCGGTAGCAGACCATGTCTACAAAGATGTCCCTATTGAACTTCTGTCGAAATTCTGCAGCCAATCTCGCCGCAAAAACCACCGCCTCCGCATTGTCTCCATTGACGTGAATGACGGGGGCATCAATCACCTTCGCCACATCAGTACAGTAGATGGACGTGCGTGCGTCATCAAAATCAGTGGTGAAACCTACCTGGTTGTTGATCACAAAATGAATGGTTCCTCCAGTGTTGTAGCCTTTTAGACCAGCCATTTGAGTGACCTCGTATACAATCCCTTGACCTGCTACGGCAGCATCTCCATGAATCAAGATAGGAAGTGCTTTTTTTGAATCCCCCTTGTGCGCATGATCAATCTTTGCACGCATAAATCCTTCTACTACAGGATCAACTGCTTCGAGGTGGGAGGGATTGGGAGCGAGCATCAGGTGCACCTTGTTATTTTCTGGAGTGACGATGTCAGAGGAATAGCCCATGTGGTACTTTACATCCCCATCGCCCATGGTAAGGTCTGGCTTGACCGTACCCTCAAACTCGGAAAATACTTGCTCATAGGTCTTACCCATGATATTGACGAGCACATTCAAACGTCCCCGATGGGCCATGCCAATCATGACTTCTTCCACTCCCTGAGCAGCAGCGGTGCTGATGACCGCATCTAAGAAGGGAATGGTACTTTCTCCACCTTCTAATGAAAAGCGTTTCTGACCCAGGTATTTGGTGTGTAAGAAGTTTTCAAAAACTACTGCCTGATTCAATTTGAATAGAATGCGCTTTTTTTCCTCATAGGAAGGCGCAAAAGCCAAAGCTTCTTTTTCCACCTTGGATTTGAACCAATCCAGCATTTCCGCATTGCGGATATACAAAAATTCAAAACCCATTGGACCTTCGTAGATGGTCTTTAGCGCTTGTACAATTTGACTTAGGCTCGAAGCACCAATTCCAATTTCTTTACCCGCTTCAAAAACCGTTAGCATATCCTCTTGACCCAATCCAAAATTCTCAGGGTCAATCAGGGGCTTTCGATCTCGACGCTCACGAACTGGGTTCGTTTTGGATCTAAGATGTGCACGAGATCGATAGGCATGAATCATGGCGCGAACACGAATCTCCTTGGGTAGACTATCGACATGCATGATGGTACCAGAAAGCCGTGCAGGCTGAATAGCTGCACCTGCTGGTACATCAGGAGATCCAGCTCCTTCGTAGTGGGTCAAAGCAAAGTCAAAGCCATCAAAAAATTCTTTCCAACTCGGATCAATACTAGAGGAATCCCTTTTGTAGGCAGCATACATCTCGTCGAGGTAAGCCACGTGGGCATTAGCGATATACGAAAATTTATCCATGGTGCATTCTGGTATTAATCAAATCTAATTGAAAAAATTAAAATTGAAAAACTGCTTATCCGAATGTGCATTTTTAAATAATTAAAAATTCAAGAAGTAAAGCCTAAAATCAATCAAAACAAATTCAATTCATTGATTTCAAGCAGGCCAAAATCCTTAGATTTCAAAATAACTATCTAACTGATCAGTTAATCCTTCAGCAACTACCCATCAAAAAATTAAATACTTTACATCAAAGATCAAGCGGTATCTTCCGGTATTTACATTCCTATATCCTTATAAATAACCTCTTCAAAACAGCTGAACAAAATTTGTCAGGCATAAAAAAAGTAAGAAACGGAAAGCTAAAAAAATTGATAGGTCTACAGAGGGAACAGTCATTATCTAACAATAAACAAAAAAGGCCCCGCAAAATGCAGGGCCTTTACTAATTAAATTTCAATTGATTACTTCAAAGTTGTAGGCCAAGGCTTACCAGCATTGGACTTAACAGCCACGGTACCAAATTCACCGTAAGTGTTTTTCCACTCGAAAGTTAACAATTCATTTGTGCGGCTCTTGAACGTCATGGAATAAGAATCACCATATTTATCTGCTCCACTCATGGTCAATTTACCACAAGCATCATTGATTCGTACGTTTCCACTTCCCCATGGATCAGGGTAGCACTTATCCCAAGCACCAAAAGTACCATCAGAAAGAGTATAAGCTCCAGGAGAAGAAGCTACTGCAGTCCAAGTAATTGATCCTGAGTAAGTCTTACCACAGAAGGTCTCCAATGCATCAAATGCATAAGTACCTGCCAAGTCAGAAGGACAGACTACAGAAACAGGGTACTGGAATGGAGAGTCATAGAATGGCGCTCCAGCCACGTTGGTAGTTACGTTTGTTGAAGAAAAAACTCTTCCAAACTTATCATTCAAAACTAATCTGAATTCAAACACATCACCACCACTGATTCCTGCAGCTGTCAATCCTACTGCAGCTATAGCTTCAGCAGCCGACACTTCGAAAGATGCTCTCAAGAAACGAGAAGTGGTATTCGTTTTGAAGTCAGAAGCTTGAAGCGTCTTCACCAATACATCAGTTGCAGGGGTGTATTTCAAACCTACACCAGGAATCAAACGTCTGTGACGTACACGAATCTCAACGGTTTGAACCGTCTTTCCATCTTCTTTATCCACTGCCTCAAGCGTAAGTGCAAATTTTGAGCTAGCCAAATTAAAGAAGTTAAAGGTGGTGCTTGTTCTTGCAATGGTTCTCAAGTAAGCTCCATTGTCGAAATCTTTGTAAGGAACGTTAGGCTCTACAAAGTCTCTACAAGAACTTAGAAAGATGATTGCCATTGCCAATAAGCCGAAACTATATTTTAGCGTTTTCATATTTTCTATTTTATTAGGTTAATAAATCCAAGGTGAGGCAGGATTCTTATCCCAGAACACTTGAGTCGCTAGATTCGCTTTCTGCACGGCTTTGGTATTGGTTACCATGTAGTTGTTTGGATACAAGTATGATCTCACAAATGGACCAGTAATTGCTTCTAATCCAGGTTGCATTCGAATAGGCTTGCCAGTTCTTCTGTAAAGGTTGAACGATTCCAAACCATTTCCATACAAGGACAACCAATATTCTCTACCCACGACGCTCATTCTAGCATCCGCTGTAGTTGCAGCATCAAACTGAGCACCTACATAATTTAGATAGTTGGTAACACGTCCAGTAAAGATTGTAGAGGGTTCAAAAGCAATAATGGTTGCACCTTCAGCGCCTGCTACTGCAAATGCACGAACATAGTCCATGTGCTTCTTGATACCTGATTGCAACAAGGTCTTTGGAGTGCCAGAAGTTCCCAAAGTGATTGCAGCTTCAGCCAACATAAAGTCTACATAAGCAGCCAACATGATTGGGTGTATACCTGCACCTTTGTTACCCAAAGCAGGATTACTTACAGGTACAGCAGAGCTGTTGTCAAAACGACCACCAGCTGGGAATACACCAAAGGCAGTACGCTTCAAACCATCTGGTGGAATACCGTCTGGATCCAAGTGATCACGACCCCAGTACCCTTTGTTCCCCGCCGGATTACAGTAAGGAAAGTTTCCTACCAAGTAGTGAGGTGGTGCAATCTGAGAAATACACTCTTGCTCGTCCACGTTAGTCGTATTGGTCAAAGCTTGACGGTACATGTAATAACGTACGCGAGGATCATCAAAACCTTTCTCCACAGTCAAGTGGTGCATATAGTCCGTAGACTGGTAGTCACCACCACCTAAAGTATATTGACCTGCAAACTTAGGATGTCTTGAGTCTGGATCGGCTATAGTGGTACCAAAACGAAAGACGAAATCATCGCCAGTTCCGATAAGGGCATTAGATGCAATCAAGGCATTGATTGCATTCTTAGAAGCATCTGCATTCACCAAACGAGTGTTTAGGTGGTACTTCAACTTCATGGTGTTTACCAACTTATTCCAACGGGTGTAATTTCTGCCATAGAAATAATCGTTAGGAGATCCACCAGAAGTAGCTGCAGTAAAGTGAGCAGAAGCTTCGTCTAGCAATTTCAAAGCCGCAGCATATATTGTGGCACCATCATCAACCTTAGGGCTAAAATTTGCAGGATCAATAGCCTCAGAATAAGGAACGTTTCCGTAGGAATCTACTAGATTCATCAAGACCATTGCCTTGATTGTCTTTGCGATACCCAAGTGTCTTTGTAAATTAGACTTTTCAGCCAAAGGCAATAGGAAATTGATGTCTGCAAGGATGTTTGCGTAAGCAGTGCTCCAAATACCGTTGGTGTTACCAGCAGCATAAGCTGCTTCATACAACGCAGATCCTTGGTTGATTTGACGCGTCAAACGCGCACCACGATCTGATACACTATACCATAAACCTTGGTAGTCCAACTGAATACGGTTCAATAGAAAATCCGGAGATGCAGTAGTTGCGTTAACTGCATTTGGGTTTTCTAGTAGCTCGTCCAGCTGATCCGCACATGACGTAGCCAATACCATTCCGGCAGCTAGCGTCAATCCATATATATATTTTTTCATTGTCATTTCAGTTTGAGGTTAGAATGTAAGAGTCAACGTTCCACCCAATCTACGAGAGCTAGGTCCTGTTACGAAATCAAATCCAAGTCCGTTACCCACACCAGTACCCAATACGTCAGTATCGAAATTCATGTTTGGTGGGAAGTTCAGCGCAAGAAACCATAGGTTAGTACCGCTTATCGCGAAGGAAGCTTTCTTAAATGGAGTCTTCGAGATCAATGAGCTTGGCAAGTTGTAAGCCAAGGAAACTTCTCTTAAACGAATGATAGATCCATCAAACACGTTTGGCTCATCAGTCGCTCCCTGGTAACCAGAGAAGAAATAATCAGCCGCTGTGATTTGACGATCATTAGGAATGTAACGAGGCGTTCCGTCTGCATTAGTACCATCCTGCCTTACACCAGGCATGATGAAGGTCAATTCACGATCGGCTACTGGGTCCTTGGTTACACCACGGGCCAAAGTAGCTGTTACAGTGTTTGACTGAATAATCCCTTTGTGACGGTATTCCATCATTGCACTCAAGGTAAATCCTTTGTAAGAGAAGCTGTTGATGAATGAACCAGTCCAAGCTGGGTTTGGATCACCCAATACTATAGGCTCGTTGGTTGGCTTGTGTACACCAGAAGAAAGGATGATAGGCTTTCCTGTAGCAGGATCTCTATCAAAACCAATACCCTTGATGATGTTGAATGGCTGACCAGGAACTGCGAAGTTACCCAAATCGGTAAATCCAGCAATTACTACTTCTTCCAATCCACCACCCAATTCAACTACTATTGAACTGTAAGTAGACCAGTTGATTGTAGAATTCCACTCAAACCCAGAAGCAGTAGAAATTGGAGTTACAGTAGCTTGCAATTCAGCACCACGAGTTCTGATTTTACCGATGTTGATTGCAGTGGAGGTAAAACCTGTAGCTGGATCAATTGGAGCATTAGTAATCAAATCTTTCGTGTTTTTCTCATATAGAGAGATATCAAATCGTAACTTATTATTGAACATCACACCTTCCACTCCGAATTCAGCCTCACCATGAAGCTCAGGCTTCAAGTTCGGGTTACCTAAGGTGTTGGATACAGCGTGAGTAGTACTCACAACTCCCCCTATGTCAAATGCTCTAGCGGTCTGAGCCAATACGTTACGCGTGCTGTATGGACCAGGATAACCCGCAGATGTACCGTAGCCAAATCTGAATTTCAAATCATTTACAGAAGAAGACTTCCAGTCAAATGCCGTAGTAGGAATGAAAGATATAGATCCACCTGGATACAAGACGCTTCTGTTTTCTTTCTCTACAGTAGAAGTCCAGTCGTTACGAGCAGACAAGTTCAAGAACAAATAATCAGAATAGTCTAAGGTAATGTTGGTGTACACACCATATCTACGCTCGTCTACGCCATAGTTCATACCACCGCCTGAATAGGCATCATTGCTCGAAGACTGAGCAAAGTTAGAGTGTCTGAATAAACCAAAAGCCAATTGGCCTTGAGATGCCACACCAGACTGGATATAGGAATCAAATCTAGAGTTTGCACCCAATAAAGCACTAACGCCGAATTTGTCAGAAAACTCCTTCTTCCAGTTCAAGATCAAATCTTGGTTCCAGATGGTATTGTTGATATTAATTGTTCTGTAGTAACCATTTTTGGTTGTCAAGTCGGAAGTGGCTCCACCTTTATTATACAATATTTCCTGCAATTCGGAGTAAGTATCTAAACCCAAACGATACGTCATAGAGAAGTTTTCGTTGAAGTCATAATTCAACGAAGTAGAGTTGAAGAAACGCTTCACATCCGAAGTATTCTTGTAGTACTTAACTAACCAATTCGGGTTAACGATATCGTTACCACCTCTGAAGTATACAGAGCTTTTATCAACTGGGTTCTCAAACGGAAGGTTTTCCAAATCCACAGAACGTGGCGTAAACAATACGTGCCCAAATACAGAAGGAATTGAGGAGCCCGAACCATACGATGAGTTGGCAGGAGGAGAAACAAGATCTGTAATTGCGAAAGTAAAGGAGGAGTTTACAGAAAGCTTGTCGCTAATTGCAGAGTTTAATCCCAATCCGAAGTTGTACTTTTTCAATTCGTTTCCAGGCACAAAACCTTCTTCGTCTGTGTAGCCAAAGCTTGCATTAAATCCAGTCTTGTCACTACCACCTGCTACTTGAATAGAAGTATTGGAGATTAAGCCTTGTCTGAAAAAGATTTCAGTAGGATCTTTGTATGCTTTGTATTCGTATTTCACTGGAGTACCACCTACTTTACCATCCACCCAGAACTGAGGGAAGGCTTCACGTACAGCAGCAACAGAAGAAGAGGCATATGGATGGTTGATCAACAGACCTGTGTCTAATCTCGGACCGAAGTTAGAGAAGAAGAAACCTGGAGCCTGCTGGAAACCGTTTCCATATTCCATACCATAAGTTGGCAAGGAAGCCGCCTCGTTGGTAAATACAGATTGGTTGATGGTTACTTCAGCAGCCTTTCTTTTAGAGGCACCAGATTTGGTAGTAATCAAAATTACACCATTTCTACCCTGATCGCCGTACAATACAGTTGCAGAAAGACCCTTCAATACGGACATGCTCTCGATGTTGTTTGGATCGATATCCAAGAAACGAGATGAGGTAGTAGCACCACCAGTTGTGAATCCGTTTTGTGCGTTAGTAGAAGTGTTGAAAGGAACCCCATCTACAACGAACAAAGGCTGGTTGTTACCCGTTGCTGATTTGTAACCACGGATAATCATGTTGGTACCAGATCCTGACATACCGTTAGTTGAGGTAATGTTTACCCCCGGCACTTTACCCTGCAATACGCGGGCAACGTCAGCTTCTGGACGGTTTTCCAGTTGTGCATTGTCCACTGAAGTTACAGCGTAACCCAGTGCTTTTTTCTCCCTTTCAATACCGATTGCCGTCACTACCACTTCGGATAGTTGCGCCGCATCGACAGTGAGGGTTACATTGACTACGGACCGGCTGCCGATCGCCTCTTCCTTAGCCTTAAGGCCTACGAAAGAGAAAATCAATACATCGGATCCCGCTGGTACGCTTATGGAATAATTACCATCCAAATCGGTGGTAGTACCCACTGTCGTCCCTTTCACGAGAACCGTTGCACCTGGCAATCCTAGACCGTCTTCCTCGGAAATTACCGTTCCGGTAATTACCCGCTGTTGCGCTGACACCTCAAAACTGAGGGCCATTGTAAAAACCGCAACAACAAAGAGTAAAGCTTTTCTCATAAGGTGTTTAGTTTAGTTGATTTGTAAAGAAAAATCATTTGTTGGTAATTTCAAAAGAAGTGGAAAAAAGGCCCAAAATCTTGAAAAGGCGAAAAATTTGGCATACAGACCCTCGATTAACAAAAATTAACGGATTGAATATATTTTATTAATGTTATCAAAATATTATTTCGCTTTAAACGATTTAACAAAATTTAAAAAATTTCGATTTTTTGAATAAAAAATTCTAGGTGGCAAGAAAATTTAGCAATTTTAATACATAAGCAAATTAAATTAAGGTATTTGGTTTAATTACACTATATAATTCTAAAATGAATTCTCACTGGCTTTTCAAAACAAAGACTATTTTGATAACAGCAAAATAACTTGCCTTTTTCAATCACAAAATAGCCCTTTTTTACAAAAAAATCAACCAAACTGCTAATAATTGAACAATTTGATTTTTTTTATTCGAATTTGTGCCAAATAATTAAATTCTTAAGCATCTAATGAAAGTTGAACACCAAATAATCTGTGGTTTTCCTTCCTAAAGGGCAATTAACTCTTTGAGGATGAATCACCCCGTAGAGAATGTGGATAATCACCGCCAAATGACCGATTAATCAATTCATTCAAATAATCCCTTGCTTAGGTTTAGTGGTTTCTA
The DNA here is from genome assembly GCA_005788235.1 of Cytophagales bacterium. Lineage (GTDB taxonomy): Bacteria > Bacteroidota > Bacteroidia > Cytophagales > Cyclobacteriaceae > Algoriphagus. The sequence continues at coordinate 4,915 of SXYU01000159.1, read as the reverse complement.
AACTTTAATATTTGCTCAGGGGTAATGCAATAATCCAAAGGAACATCGTGGAACTCCACGGGAATCGCCTCCTCAGGGGTAAAGAAGCTCAGCCCTACCTTGAGAACAGGTTGCTCCAGACTAGCCAAAAAGCGATCGTAAAACCCTTTCCCAAATCCCAAGCGATGCCCAGACTTGTCGTAGGCGAGAAGCGGCACAAATACCACCTGAATCTTGGTAGCCGCTGTCACACGCACCGATTCTTGAGGCACAGGGATTCCCCATTCATCTAGAAAAAAAGCCGCCTCTGAAGGAAGTTGGAGCGTATCCAACCGATTCTCCTCCCGATTGACCTGTGAAGTGAAGAGCGTCTTGCCCTGCTGCTCTAAAAGTTGCTGAATATAAAAGGTGTTTACCTCCTTAAATTTGGAAATAGGGAAAAACAAATGGAAGTGTGTAAGGCCTTCATGCTCTTCAAGCCAAATTCCAAGCTGCTTTGTGATTTTTCGAGACAGATCATTTACTTCATCTCCGCTCATCTGCTTTCGAAGTTGTCGGTAGTCCTGTCGGAGTTCGTTTTTTGTTTTCATTACAGGGAAAGTACTTGCATTCTGAAATCTAGCGGATCAAAACAAGCCATCAGCTCCTCCAATAAAGCTGGGTGATCCAACTGAAACTGCATAAAATTAACTACGCGCTCCTGAGGACTTCCCCCAGGAGACAAAAATTCAAAAACAGTTTGGGCACGAAGCAACTCAACTTCCAGTCTTCGCTCCTCCGCTTTGCGGAGCTTCACCCCCATTTGTTCCAGAATCTTAATACTCCGCACCTCTCCCGCCGCAAAGGCCTTGGGTAGTCCTGGGTCTAAAGTAGTGGATTGATACCCCAGATCCCTAAACACTTGAGCTACTTGCTCCTTGGCAGCAGTTAAAGAAAAATCAAAGTTAGAGGAAGACTGGACAAAGGCTTTTTTCCAATCGGTAAACTTTTGGAACAGCTGTTCAGGAGCCCACCCCAGCTGAGCGATCTTTTTTTGCATCGGAGTGGAAAGCAGGACTGCAAAATTCCGGGGAAGTAACACTGGAAACGGAATGGCAAATTGATTGAATATTCCCTTGAGTTGCAACCAATACACTACCTCGGCAGGGCCGCCCAGGTAGGCCAGATTTGGAAGAATTAGTTCTTGATAAACAGGCCGCAATACCACATTGGGGCTAAATCGTTCGGGATGCTCCTGAAGCAATGCTTTCATGCCTTCGGCTGTAAACCGCAAATCAGAATTCAACACGACATAGGCATCTCCATCCTGCTCAATTCGCTCTCGAATGCCTTTATCAAGGTAAAACAGGTTGATTGGTCTAGGATAAATCTGTGAGCTATAGCCCAGCTTCTCTAAGGACTGCGTACTGGCTTGTGCTGCCGCAAAGGGTTGCTGTGTAAACAGATCAGCCATCATCACCTCCACAAACTCTCGCTTCATTCGCCCATCATTCGCATCCAGCACCAGCAAACCTTGGGCTCCAAACATCTCATTTACATACTTGCGCACTGCTTCCGCCAGCGTTGCACTTTGGGAATAGGCGTCCCGAAACACTGCGGGAGCAAATCCCAAGCCCTTTAAAAAGTTTTGAAAGCTGGAATCTAATTCAAAATCTCCTACTGCACCCTTTTGAGAACTTTCCCAGCGGTAGGTTTTTCCATCGAGTTTAAAATAATTGATCTCTGCAGCATCATGATCTTCTGTCGCCATCCAATACAGCGGCACAAAGTGAAAATCAGGGTAGCGTTCTTGCAAACGCTTGGACAAATTGATAGTAGAAATCAATTTGTAGATAAAATAAAGCGGACCAGTAAACAGGTTGAGCTGGTGACCGGTGGTTACGGTAAAGGTCTTTTCATCACGGAGGGCATCTAGCTGCTGTGCTACAGCAGGAGAAACTGGTAAACCCTCGTATTGGACCTCTAGAACTTCTACTAAAGTTTGGCGCTTGTTGGCAGAAAATTGCTTGGCCTGAATTGCCTCCTCAAAACTTTCCAAATTGGGCAAATGGGAGTAAAACGGACGAAGTGACTCCTTCCCCTCCAGGTAATCCAGAAAAAAAGTGGAAAACTGACCTGTTTTTTTCAGATCTACACAGTGTTTTTTCATCGGGGTGATTGAGAAGTCTGCATCGGTACGCTAACTTAGCGAGGCGGTGCAAAGTTCGTTCTTTTTTGTAAAAAACAGGACTTCTTACACCAAAGGCTAAAAACAAATTTTGCAAGCATTCTCAAAAATTCATTTGGCGAAGTTCCTACACCCATTTATTCAACTATCCAGTCCCAATCCAGATGTTTGATTACCAACGATTTTTTTTAGACAACGGCTTGGAAGTTATCGTTCACGAGGATTCCAGTTCCAAGATTGCAGTGTTCAACTTGCTGTACAAAGTGGGCTCTCGATTTGAGCAGCCTGGGAAAACTGGATTGGCCCACTTTTTTGAGCACTTGATGTTTGGCAGCTCAGCACACGTTCCAGAATTTGACCGGGAGCTCGAGCGTGTAGGCGGCTCTTGCAATGCCTTCACCAGTCCCGACATCACCAATTACTACATGACTCTACCGTCTAGCAATCTGGAAACTGCCTTTTGGCTAGAGTCTGATCGGATGGCCCACCTGAGCCTTACGGAAAAATCCATCGAAACCCAGCGGAAGGTAGTCTTGGAAGAATTCAAGCAACGCTACCTCAGCCCTCCTTATGGAGATGTGTGGCACCACCTTCGCCGATTGACTTACGAAGTGCATCCCTACCGCTGGCCCACCATTGGAGCTAATTTGCAGGACATTGAAGGCTACAGCCGAGAAATGATTTGGGAATTTTACCAAAACCACTACCACCCTGGCAATGCTATTTTGGTAGTTGCCGGAGGTGTAAGCCAAAAAGAAGTGTATCGCCTGGCTGAAAAATGGTTTGGACCTATTCCTGCTAAGAAAAAAAACCATTTCTCCATTTCGCAGGAGCCCCTACAAACGAGTAGGAGGAGCTTAGAAATTCAGGCTAAAGTACCGACAGATGCCCTTTACAAGGTTTTTAAAATGCCTGCCAAAGGAATTGAAGGGTATTTAGAGTCAGATTTAATCAGTGACTTGCTGGGAGGCGGCAAATCCTCTCCGTTGGAGCAGCAGCTGGTGAAAAATGGAAAAGTCTTTGCCTCAATAGGCGCCTACATCACAGGATCCGTAGATCCTGGCCTACTGGTGTTTTCAGGCAAAATGGAACAAGGACTATCAGCAAAAGAGGCAGAAGAGGCTTTGGATGGAGTTTTGAAGGATTTCCTCCAAGAAGAAATCTTAGATAACTCCCTTCAAAAAATCAAAAATCAGTCGGAGGCTATGAAGACTTACGAGTCTATACAACTTTTGAATCGTGCGATGAACCTCGCCTACTATGCACATTTAGGCGATCCTCAACTATATTGGCAAGAATTTGAACAAAAAGCTTCGTGTACCAGTGACCAACTTGCTTCTTGGTCGAAGCGCTTACTTCAGGAAGATCAAGCATCCGTTTTGTATTATCAATCTACTTAAACATGACTCCATTTCGAATTGGCTTTGGCTACGATGTACACCAGTTGAGTGAAACCCATGAATTTTGGTTGGGCGGCATCCCCGTGCCTCATACCAAAGGAGCAGTGGGGCATTCTGACGCAGATGTACTGATCCATGTGATTTGCGACGCCCTCCTCGGCGCTGCCAATATGCGCAACATTGGCTATCATTTTTCAGATAAAGACCCGAAATACAAGGGCATCGATAGCAAGCTCCTCTTGAAGGAAGTCATGCAGATGGTTCGTGGTGCAGGCTATGAGCTAGGCAACCTGGATAGCACGGTCTGCCTGCAAACTCCCAAGCTCAATCCGCATATTCCCGCAATGAAAACCTGCCTAGCGGCAGTGATGCAGGTAGAAGAGGCCGCCTTATCCATCAAGGCCACCACCTCAGAGCATTTGGGATTTGTGGGACGAGAAGAAGGGATCACTGCCTATTGCACTGCATTAATTTACAAAGTATGAACCAACCCAAGGTAAAAATTATCACCACCGAAGACGGTTCCCATTCGCTGTACCACGAGGAGCTTCAGGAAACCTACCACAGCTCTCATGGCGCTTTCCGCGAGTCCATCCATGTATTCATGTTGTACGGATTGGATTCCTGGCTCGCACGTAATTCCAATAAATTCCCTATTCGCGTGTTTGAAGTGGGATTTGGCACGGGTCTGAATGCCTGGCTTGCCTTGGTTTGGGCGGAACAAAACCAGGTTCCAGTACTCTACCACTGCATCGAACCCTATCCTTTAGATGCAGCGATATACAATCAGCTCAACTATACCGAGCACGACCATGGCATCTGGCATTACCACAAGTATTTTCAAGCGCTGCACGAACTCCCATGGAACGAGGGAGGGCCTGTTTCCGAGTTTTTCAATTTCAAGAAGGACCAGACTACCTTGGAAGAGTCAGATCTCTATCCTGCCGACCTGGTTTTTTATGATGCATTTGCTCCGAGCAAACAGCCCGAACTTTGGAAAAAGGAGGTGTTGGAGCCCGTTGTAGATACCATGCTTCCAGGCGCTGTGTTTACTACCTACTGTGCTATGGGCCAACTGAAGCGTGACCTAAAAGAGCTAGGACTAGAAGTAGAATCCCTTCCAGGGCCTCCGGGCAAAAAAGAAATGACCCGGGCATGGAAGGCAAGTGGTCAACAGTTGACAGTCGACTGACCACCGTCAATTCATGTCTGTTACTAAAACACGTAGTTAAATTTGGATTCTAAGTCCAGTCACACCACGACTCGGCTGTCGACCGTGGACCGTTAGCCGTGGACTAGTTTTTAAGCCGCGCTATTGGCGTCCGTGCACCCTTTGTCACCTGTCCGATCTCACAGAGGATCTCAGCAT
>SXYU01000158.1 GCA_005788235.1 Cytophagales bacterium | reverse complement strand
TGATTATCCGCAATCAAGCAGGTGGCTCAACATGCCTATTTCAATTTGTCAACGGCTAACAGTCCACGGTCGACAGCCAGTTGGTTTTAGAGATAAAGTTGGTGGTTACTGAATAAAATTGCTTAAGTGCTAACTAAAGATAATAAGGCTTGAAGTTCGATTCAATGGGCTGTGGACCGTGGACAGTCAACGGTCGACAGACCACAGACGACAGCTCATCTTATTGAACCTCAAACCTTTTTTTCTCCCGTTAGTAGTGAAAAAGAGGATAATCAGAATATTTTGGTTTTACTTTCCTAATTGGGCAAGGTGATGTGGTAATTGCGAGGAATGACAAGAATTGATCTAAATTTGGAACCATGAATCCCAGAATTTTCATGCAACGTGCATTGGAGCTCGCCGAACGAGGAAAAGGAACCGTACGTCCCAATCCCTTGGTCGGCTGTGTGCTCGTGCATGATGGGAAAATCATTGGGGAAGCATACCATCAACAGTATGGAGGTCCACATGCAGAAGTAAATGCAATCTCCTCTGTTACAGACCTCAAGCTACTCGCCGGTGCGACGGCCTATGTCAGCTTGGAACCTTGTTCCCACTGGGGAAAAACTCCCCCCTGTGCCAATTTATTAATTGAAAAAGGAATAAAGTCAGTTCAGGTAGCCACCTTAGATCCCAACCCGCTCGTGGCTGGTACGGGCATACAACTCTTGCAAGATGCTGGGATTGAGGTTACCGTCGGCCTGCTGGAGCAAGAAGCTAGATGGCAAAACAGGCGTTTTTTTTGTCAACAGGAAAAACACCGACCCTACCTGATCCTCAAGTGGGCTCAAACCCAGGATGGCTTTCTCGCGGGCGAGAATTTTGACTCCAAATGGATCAGCGGTAACCAAAGCAGGCAATTGGTGCACCAATGGCGGGCAGAGGAGCAGGCCATCCTAGTTGGAAAAAATACTGCCCTTCACGACAACCCTCGCCTCAATGTGCGGGACTGGAGCGGAACCGACCCAATTCGGGTGGTGCTGGATTCTAAGTTGGAACTTCCTGCCCACCTGAACCTATTTGACCAGCAGATCCCTACGCTCTGTTACAATACGTTAAAAAACGAAACCCATCCCAACTTGGAATGGATCAAACTATCAGAAGAAAATTTCCTAGAAGCCCTTCTGGCCGACTTGCATGCCCGAAACATTCAAAGCATGCTAATTGAGGGCGGCAGCCAAGTTTTGCAACAATTTCTGGCAGCAGGACTATGGGACGAGTCCCGTGTATTCACGGCACCCATTCAATTTGAACGTGGGATATCCGCTCCTAAACTTATACAAACCCCTGCCGAGTCCTATGCGGTAGGCCAAGACCAACTAGACCTCTATTACCATGGCTGATACCTTATTCCTTCCTCAAGAGGGAAGCAAAGAAGAAATTTACCAGGCACTCCTCCCTCAAGTGGAGGCCTTGATTTCTGGTGAGCAAGATCTGGTAGCCAACCTAGCCAATATCACTGCTGCCCTTCGGGAAGCCTTTGACTTTTTTTGGGTGGGATTTTATGTGGTACAGGGCCAGGAATTGGTGCTTGGCCCCTTTCAAGGGCCGATTGCCTGCACCCGAATTGCTTACGGGCGGGGAGTCTGTGGCACAGCTTGGAAAGAAATGAAAACGCAGTTGGTGCCTGATGTGGAGGCTTTTCCAGGTCACATTGCCTGCAGCTCCGCTTCCAAGTCCGAAATCGTCGTGCCTGCATATCAGGACGGCGAGGTGTTTCTTGTCTTGGATGTGGATAGTGATCGATTGGATGATTTTAATGCCGTAGACCAGCGCTATTTGGAGGAGTTGATGCGCATGCTCGAAAAAACTAGGACTACTTAAGCACTTCGCGAACAAAGTTCTGTACTACTTCCAAAGTCCTTACTTTTTCCTCCACCATTCCCAGGTGTCCTACCCCTTCGAGTTCGATGTAATGCGTAAATGCACTTTGCTGGGCACGGCTAGAATCAATTTTGACAGAGCTGTCCAAGGTCCCTGCCAGCAACAACTTTGGACCTGCAAACTCTTGGAGCACAGCCAATCGGTCTACCCGATCCCGCATGGCGATGGTGTAGGCAAGTAGGCCCTCCAAGCTGGAGCGCTTCCCATCTTCAATGGCAGATGCCAATTCATCAGCCAACTCAATTCGGCGATGTTCAGGAAATAATTGTGGAACAAAGGAAGCTACAAATTTGGATACTCTATGTTTTTTCAAAAAGGTAAGGGTACGGTTACGCATCTTCTTTTTTTCCAAGTCATCTGCAAAAGCAGTGGAATGAAACAGGCCAATGGCTTGGATGCGGTCGCCCATGCGATCGAGTAAGGCCAAGGCTAGATATCCTCCTAAAGAATGACCCATTACGATGGGGTTTTGAATATGAAGGGCATCCAACCACTCCTCCAGCTGCAGGGCAACCTCCTCAAGGCTAGTAATGGGACTGGTCATTGGAGAATCCCCAAATCCTGGTAAGTCCGGACAGAGTATACGATACTGGGTAGACAAGGAATCTGCAAAGTATCTCCAGATTTCTCCAGATTCACAAAACCCATGAAGGAACAGGAGCGCTGGGCCTTGTCCTTTTTCAAAAAAATGCAACATGAATGGGCTGAATTTAGGCAGTTTGTTCCTGCTCAGCGAAGGCTTTGACTGCATTGGCGATCCCTTCCGAGTCAAAGCCACAATCTCGGTGCAACTCCAGTTGCTCTCCATGCTCGATAATGTCGTCTGGGATGCCGAGACGCTTTACTTGAGCTTGGTATCCCTGATCTACCATCCATTCTAGGACTGCAGAACCAAACCCTCCCATCAAGCAGCCATCTTCAACCGTAATGACTTTGTTGAAGTTGGCAAAAATTTCATGCAAGAGCTTTTCATCCAGCGGCTTCACAAATCGCATGTCGTAGTGTGCAGGATTTAGGCCTTCTTTCTCCAAGGATGCACAAGCCTCTACAGCATAGTTGCCAATATGTCCTAGGGTCAAGATTGCCACCCCCTCACCTGTTTTAATGCATCTTCCTTGACCTACTGGAATCCGTTGAAAAGGAGTTTTCCAGTTGGGCATCACTCCATTTCCTCTTGGATAACGAATGGAGAAAGGTCCACCATGTAGAGATCCTGTGTACATCAGATTTCGCAGTTCCTCCTCATTCATGGGAGCCGACACTACCAAGTTGGGAACACAACGGAAGTAAGCAATATCGTAAGCACCATGGTGTGTAGGACCATCTGCCCCGGCAAAACCAGCACGATCCAAACAGAATACTACGGGCAATTTTTGAAGGCAGACATCGTGCACCACTTGATCGTAGGCACGCTGCATAAAGGAAGAGTAAATGTTACAGAACGGCACTAGCCCTTGGGTAGCCATCCCCGCAGAGAAGGTCACGGCGTGCTGCTCAGCGATGCCCACATCAAATGCCCGATCAGGCATGGCTGCCATCATCAAATTCATGGACGAACCCGAAGGCATTGCTGGAGTCACCCCCATGATGCGCGCATCTTTTTCAGCAAGCTCGATCATCGTGTGTCCAAATACATCTTGGTACTTGGGCGCTTGCGGTGTAGTTGGCGTTTTTTTGTAGATCTCACCTGTCAACTTATCAAAAGTGCCAGGAGCGTGCCAGGTGGTTTTGTTGCCACTTTCTGCTGGGCCATAGCCCTTCCCTTTTACCGTGATGCAATGGAGGATTTTGGGTCCAGGAATATCTTTAAGGTCTTTGAGGATTTCCACCAAGTGGTCCACGTCATGTCCGTCTACAGGACCAAAATAGCGGAGGTTGAGAGATTCAAAGAGGTTGCTCTGCTTGAGTACTGCAGATTTGATTGCTCCCTCTACTTTGGATATAATTTCTTGTGCGCTGCTGCCAAATTTGCTGAGCTTGCCCAGCACATTCCATACTTCGTCTTTTACCTTGTTGTAGGTGTGTGAGGTGGTGATATCGGTCAAGTAATCCTTCAAGGCCCCTACATTGGGATCGATGGACATGCAATTGTCGTTCAGGATAATAAGTAAATTGGTGCCACTCACCCCTGCATGGTTTAAGGCTTCAAAAGCCATTCCACCAGTTAAGGATCCATCGCCAATGACGGCTACATGTTGCAAAGGAGCTCCTGTGTATTTGGAAGCCATTGCCATGCCCAAAGCAGCGGAGATGGAGGTGCTAGAGTGTCCCACCCCAAAAGTATCGTACTCACTTTCTGTTCGCTTTGGAAATCCAGATAGGCCTCCATACACGCGATTGGTATGGAAAGCATCCCTTCTACCCGTTAGAATTTTGTGCCCGTAAGCCTGGTGTCCTACATCCCAAACCAGCTGGTCTTTTGGAGTATTGAGCACATAATGTAACGCTACCGTGAGCTCAACCACTCCCAAACTTGCTCCAAAATGCCCGCCATACACCGACACATTATCGATGATATATTGGCGTAACTCCTGACAAATTTGAACTAAAGAATCTTTGGAAAAGTTCTTCAAATCAGCAGGGCTATTGATTTGAGCTAATAAAGGACCGGGTTGAATTTGCATTGGCAGGGTGTTATTGTCAATAAAGATTAACTTTTAACTGGTCTGTTTGTTTGAAAATACCTTGCATCCAAAAGTAGTCTTTCCAATTTCTATTCTCAAGATTTCCCTGAATTCAATATCTTTGACTAGGAGTAGCCAAAATTAATCCAAATAATTAAATATCCCGTGAGTTTCGAAATCAAATTACCCTTGTTCGAAGGCCCCTTCGATCTCATGCTCTTTTTTATCGAGCGAGACGAATTGGATATTTATGACATCCCAATTTCGAAGATTACCAACGATTTTTTGGACTATATCCACCAAATGGAAAACTTGGAAATAGAAGTTGCCAGCGATTTCATTCTATTTGCTGCTACGCTGATGAAGATTAAATCTCGGATGCTACTTCCTAGACCTATTTTGAACGAGCAGGGAGAATTGGTAGATCCACGGGAGGAGCTGTTGCGCAACTTGCTCGAATACAAAAAATACAAATCTGTGGTGGAGGAGCTTTCCGCACTAGAACTAGATCGTATGTCTAAGGAAAAGCGGGGAAATCTAGTGAGGGAACTTCAAGAACTGAGTAAAGTAGAAGATGTGGAAGCGGAATTGCAGCACCTAGACTTGTACAAGCTGCTTCATGTATTTCAAAAATGCATGACAAGGCTAGCTGCTCGAGCAGATGAGCCCACCCATACCATCCTTCAGTATCCATACAGCATTGAGCAGCAAAAAGCATTTATTCTTGAAAAAATCAGCTTCAAAAAACAGGTTCCTTTTACAGAATTAATTTCATACAAGCCTGACAAAATATTTGTAATCTATACCTTTCTTGCCATTCTGGAATTGCTTCAGCTTACTGAATTAACCCTAATTCTTGGGGAAGGATTTAATAATTTTTGGATAGAAAAAATCGAACCAATAGCCGCGGAAGCATGAAATTAGATAACAAAAAAATTTTTCAAACCCTCAACCCAAACAAGGTATGGGTACCTATCCTGATTGGCTTGGCGATTATTTTTGCACTATTTTATTTTGACCCCAACTTGACTACAGAAAACTTACGTGTGGTCGTTGATGCTTCTCCCCTATTTATTTTCCTTTCCATTTTGGTGATCTTCTTACGAGACTTTGGCTATGTTTACAGAATCCGGGAGATTACCGACCATCACCTGACCTGGACCCGAGCTTTCTATGTGATCATGCTCTGGGAATTTGCCTCCGCAGTCACTCCCTCCGTGGTGGGAGGCTCAGCTGTAGCCATGTTTATTCTGAACAAGGAAGGCATCAAAATGGGTAAAGCCATTGCCTTTGTGATGGTGACCGCCATTTTTGACAACCTATTTTTTGTCATTGGTGCGCCCATCATCCTTTATTTTGCTCAAGGAAATATCTTTCCCGAAAGTAAATTGTTGGAATCTCAAATTGGGAGTAGCCTTCAGGCGCTTTTTTGGATTAGCTATGCCCTGTATGCCTCCTACAGCCTATTGATGGCTCTAGGCTTATTTTATAGGCCTCGTGTATTCAAATATGTGTTGATCAAGATTTTTTCAATCCGCTTACTACAAAAATGGAAACACGATGCACAAGAATTTGGAGATCAAATCATTGACGCTTCCAGGCTCCTGAGTGGAAAAAATTACCGCTATTGGCTCAAAATTATCATTGCCACAATTGTAGTTTGGTCTGCCAGGTACTTGATGCTCAATACCTTAATTTCTGCTTTTGTACCCCTAGATTTCTTTGATCATGTAATTGTATTTGCCCGACAGGTGATCATGTGGATTGTCATGATGATCTCACCTACCCCAGGAAGTAGTGGTACCGCAGAGTTTTTCTATGGGCAGTTTTTCGAGCAGTTTTTAGGTAAATATACCTTTGTGACCAGCATCGTCTGGAGGATGCTATCCTACTATCCTTACCTAATTTTGGGAGCCATTTTCCTACCAAGATGGATTCGCCAGGTGTTTTTCAACAAGAAAAAGGACCTGATTTAAATGTTGACCCCCCTTACACTCCCCCTTTTAGAACAAATCCTTGGCAGCAGGGGCCTAGGGCTGGCACTGAGTCAAGGAATAACACAGATCAGTATTGACTCAAGGCAGGTCCTGCATCCCGAGCAAACCTTGTTTGTGGCGCTAAAAGGAGCAAAGGCGGATGGGATTACCTTCGTGGATTCCTTGATTGGGGCAGGCATTCGCTGCTTTTTGGTAGATAAAAATGCAGCGCTCCCTGCTTCTTGGTTAGAAAAAGCCTGTTTCATCCCTGTCAGTGATACCCGCGCTGCGCTTCAATCTTTGGCCTCCTTCCAAAGGGGGAAATTTACCAAGCCCATTGTAGGCATCACGGGCAGCAATGGCAAAACAATCGTCAAAGAATGGCTGGGACAAGTATTAAGTCAGGAATTAGCGGTGGCAAAAAGCCCCAAGAGCTACAACTCACAAGTAGGGGTTCCCCTTTCGATTTTTGGAATACAGCCCTACCATCAGGTAGCCATCCTTGAGGCCGGTGTCTCCAAAAAAGGAGATATGGATACTCTGGCAGGTATGATACGCCCAGATTTGGGCATATTTACCAACATCGGCTCGGCCCATGAAGAGGGGTTTGCGGGGATCAATGAGAAGATTGCCGAGAAGCTCAAGCTCTTTGCAGGCACTAAATTACTGCTGTATTGCAAGGACCAAGACCTGCTCGCCCAAAATATCGAGCAACAGGTAGCGGAAGAAAATCGCATTTCCTGGTCCAAAAATCCAGGAGCAGACTTTAGCGTTTCCTGGAAAAGCCTCGAGAGAAGTTCCAGGATTGTAGTGATGAAGCAAGACCTACAAACCCACACCTTCCAAGTACCTTTTACGGACCAGGCTTCCTTGGAAAATGTCACGCACGTGATTCTGGCCGCACTAAGCCTAGGACAGGAGGCCCTGGCCATCCAAGAAGGCTTGAGTCACCTCAAGCCCGTGGACATGCGCTTGACCCTCAAGCCAGGCCTCAATGAGTCCCTTTTGATTGACGACACATACAACAACGACCTTGCAGGACTTCGGGTGGCCTTGGAGTTTTTGAGTCAACAACGACCCAAACGATCCAAAATTTTAATCCTATCAGACCTCTTGCAGCAGGGCTTGCCAGAGAAAATCTATACTGAAGTGGCCGAATTGATTCGATCCTATGGGATTGATCGAACCATTGGGGTGGGAACGGAAATCCAGCGCCTGGAAAAGCTTGTGGATATCCCCACTTCCACCTTTGAGAGCACTGAGCTGCTACTTCAAAAACTCGATCCCGATCAGTTTCAAAACGACCTTATCTTGCTCACGGGCGCCCGCTCCTTTGCCTTTGAAAAGATTGTCAACCGGCTGCAACAACGCATCCACGGAACCACCTTAGAGATCAACTTGAATGCGCTGACCCATAATTTTAACTTTTACAAACGACAACTCGCGCCAAGCACACGGGTCATGGTGATGGTCAAGGCCTTTGCTTACGGAGGAGGTGCCGCAGAAATCGCGAATCACCTGCAGACCCTAGGGGCCGATTACCTAGCCGTAGCCTACACAGATGAGGGGGTAAGCCTGCGGAAACAAGGGATTCAACTTCCAATCATGGTGCTCAATCCAGTAGAAGAATCCTTCGACTTGCTGTACCAGTACCAGTTGGAACCAGTCGTATTCAGTCCTGAATTTTTCAGGAAGATGGGCAATTTTGCAAAAAATCAAGGACTTCCCCTCTCCATCCATTTGGATCTGGACACCGGGATGAATCGCTTGGGATTTGAGCAGGCACAGGTTGAGGAACTCAAGGATCTTCTCCTTGCCTTCCCAGAACTGAGGGTTGCCAGTCTCTACACCCACCTCGTAGGTGCAGATGAAGAATTACATCATGACTTTTCGGTACAGCAGCTCCAGCTGTTTTTGGAAATGAGCGAAGCAATTGGATCCACGTTGGGATACCAACCCCTTCGTCATGCACTCAACTCAGCAGGGATTGTTCGCTATCCAGACTTTCAGCTGAACATGGTGCGCTTGGGTATCGGCCTGTATGGAGTAGAAGTCACCGGCAAGCACGATAGCTCTTTGAAGGCAGTGAGTAACTTGAAAACAACCATTTCCCAAGTCAAAACCCTGGCCCCAGGAACCACCGTAGGCTATTCTAGAAAGGGGAGTTTGCCCGAAGGAGGTCGAATCGCCACCTTGGCCATTGGCTATGCAGATGGATACGATCGCCGATTTTCGCAAGGCAAGGGCTATGTACTCATTCATGGTAGTAAGGCTCCCGTCGTTGGCAATGTGTGCATGGACATGGTGATGGTGGATGTCAGTGCGATACCCGAAGCCAAGGCGGGGGATGAAGCCCTCGTTTATGGAGAACAGATTTCTTTGAAGGAGCTGGCCGATCGTATTGGTACCATCCCCTACGAGCTGCTCACCAATATCAGTACGAGGGTCAAACGGGTGTATTATTTGGATTAAATACCAAAAGAGCTTTCAAGGCCAAGCAAATGGTAATCAGATTTCCAACCAACCCTATCTGAAATGGGTTTATCTAGAAATTTACTTCTATGAAAAACGTTCTCATCACGGGCGGCTCGGGTCTTGTGGGCAAGAAACTTACGGCTTTGCTGGAGCAGAAAGGCTATGCCGTGGCTTGGCTTAGCAGAAAACCACAGCAGCAAACCCATTTTCTCTGGGACGTAGCACATCAGGAAATAGATCCGCAAGCAATGGAATGGGCAGATGCAGTGGTGCATTTGGCTGGTGAAGGGGTAGCAGAAAAGCGCTGGACG
>SXYU01000157.1 GCA_005788235.1 Cytophagales bacterium | reverse complement strand
CCTTTGGCATCGTGGGGATTGGAAGGATAGACGATCTTTAGCCCTGGCGTATGGAAAAACCAGGCTTCGTTGGATTGCGAATGGAAGGGTCCAGCAGCAGTACCTGCTCCAGTAGGCATTCGAATCACTACATCCGCATTTTGACCCCAGCGGTAATGGATTTTTGCCAGATTGTTGACAATCTGGTTGAAGCCGACGCTCACAAAGTCTGCAAACTGCATTTCGACCATGGCCTTGTAGCCTTTGATAGACAAGCCAAGTCCAGCGCCTATGATGGCGCTCTCGCAAAGTGGGGTGTTGCGAACGCGATCTCCACCAAATTGAGCTTTGAATCCGTCCGTGATTTTGAACACACCTCCATACTCGCCAATGTCTTGCCCCATCAGGACGAGATTGGGATACTTTTCCATAGATTCCCGAAGCCCATCGCTGATGGCATCAACAAAGCGCTTTTCGGTAGTTTCAGTGCTTGGCTCCACGACGGTTTGGGTATAGGGTGCATACACATCCTGCATTTCCAACTCCAGATTAGGAGTAACCGCTTCTTCTGCAAAGGCGATTTCTAGGGCATCATTGATGCTCTTTTTTACCTTTTGGTTGATTTTTTCCTGCGCTTGTTTGGTAAGGATACCTTCGGAAATCAGGAAGTCTTCGTAGCGGTCCACTGGATCTAGCTGGCCCCATTCTTCCATCATAAACTTGGGGACATATTTCGTGCCTGATGCTTCCTCATGGCCACGCATACGGAAGGTGATTGCTTCGACGAGAACGGGTCTGGGATTTTCTCTCAGGTCTTCGGCAAGGCGTAAAATGGTGTCGTACACTTCAAGCACGTTATTACCTTGGATGCGTACGGCTTCCATGCCGTAGCCAGGGCCTTTTTCGGTGAAGTATTGGAAAGCAAACTGTTCCTCACTAGGAGTAGATAGTCCGTAGCCGTTGTGCTCGACCACAAAGATCACCGGCAATTTCCAAACAGCCGCCACATTCAATCCTTCGTGGAAGTCGCCTTCTGAGCTTGCGCCATCGCCTGAAAATACCAACGCTACTTTTTTCTCACCTGTGAGTTTATGCGCCAAAGCAATGCCGTCAGCAATGGCAAGCTGAGGACCGAGGTGAGAAATCATCCCGACTATATGGTGTTCGATGCTTCCAAAGTGGAAGGATCGATCTCTACCCTTCGTAAATCCCAATTCTTTGCCCTGAAACTGTGCAAACAAGCGCTCCAAAGGCATGTCTCTACCCGTGAAAATACCCAAATTGCGGTGCATGGGAAGGATAAATTCATCAGCAGCAAGAGCATTTACTGCCCCAATCGAAATGGCTTCCTGCCCCCATCCACTAAACCACTTGGTGATTCTGCCTTGGCGAAGAAGAATCAACATTTTCTCCTCGATTCTCCGAGGAACAAGAAGCGATTCGTACAACTTGATTAGGGTTTCATCCGAATAATTTTTCCGATCAAAAGTTAATTTTTGGGCGTTAGGGGTAGTAAATTCCATAAGGGGTAATTTTCGTACCTAAGGTACGGCAAGGGAACAAATCCCCCAAGGGTTTTGTGAGGTAGTCACTAAGAAGGACAAGGATTGTCAAGAAGAGCTACTCTCCTGCAGGCCCCCGACTCTCATCGGGGGCTAAAAATAAATGCAAGGAGTTAAAAAAATATGCTGTACGCTACAAAACTAAGGATTACTCGCCCCGTGCCCTTATCCCTAGCATTAAGGTTGTTTTATTAATGTGTTAAGAAGTAAGTAACAGCAGCTGAAAAGCTGGGTTTGAAAAGACTCAGATCTTCAAAACATGCTTTTTCTAGGCTTTTTACCTACCTTCGCCTTCCCAAACCGAAGTAAATTCTGTGAAAGCAAGAACATTAAAAAAAGATAAAGTCAACATCATTACGATGGGCTGCTCCAAAAACTTGGTGGATTCCGAAGTGCTCTTGACTCAACTCAGGGGAAACGGTATTGATGCCAGCCACGAGTCCAGCTCAGATGACAACAACATTATCATTATCAATACTTGCGGATTTATAGACAATGCCAAGCAGGAATCAATCGACACGATTTTACAGTATGTCGATGCCAAAGAAAAAGGCTTGGTGGACAAGGTTTACGTAACGGGCTGCCTCTCGCAGCGCTACAAGGATGACTTGGAGCAGGAGATTCCACAAGTTGATGCTTTTTTTGGTACGCGGGAGCTCCCGGCTATTTTGAAAAAATTCAAGGCAGACTACAAGCATGAGTTGGTCGGGGAGCGTTTGCTTACCCATGCCAGCCACTATGCTTACATGAAAATATCCGAGGGTTGTGATCGTCCTTGTTCCTTCTGCGCCATCCCGTTGATGCGTGGAGGACACTTGTCTCGCCCCATTGAAGAGTTGGTGAAGGAAGCCCAACACCAGGCTGCCAATGGCACCAAGGAACTGCTGCTCATCGCCCAGGATTCTACCTATTATGGCTTGGACTTATATAAAAAGCGAAATTTAGCTGAGTTACTTCGGAAGCTTTCTGACGTGGAGGGAATCGATTGGATTCGCTTGCACTATGCCTATCCTACAGGCTTTCCGATGGATGTGATTGAGGTCATGAAGGAGCGTACGAACATTTGCAAGTACTTGGATATTCCCCTCCAACACGGCTCGACGGAGGTGCTCAAAGCCATGCGTCGTGGTACTACCCGACAAAAGCAGGAGGAGCTTATCCATAGCATTCGAGACTTGATTCCAGAGATAGCGATTCGTACCACCTTGATTGCCGGGCATCCTGGAGAGGGAGAGAAGGAATTCAAAGAAATGATGGATTTTGTGGAGCGCATGAAATTTGAGCGCTTGGGTGTCTTTACCTATTCCCACGAAGAAAATACCCATGCCTTTGGAATGGAAGATAAGTTGTCACAAGAAGAAAAGCAGGCACGTGCCAACCAGCTGATGGAGGTGCAGGAACAGATCAGTTACGACCTCAACCAACAAAAAATTGGCAAGACCTTTAAGGTATTGATCGACAAGAAAGAGGGAGGATATTTTGTAGGCCGCACCGAGTTTGATTCCGTGGAGGTAGACAACGAGGTGCTGATCGATGCGGCCACTCACTACTGCCGTGTGGGAGACTTTGTGCAGGCCAAAGTGGTGGATGCTTCGGAGTTTGACCTTTACGCCACCGTCCAAGACTAGTTATTTTCCTGAACCAAGGAAGTATTCAAAGGCTAGGATTGAAAATTTTTAAGTTGCAGCTTTTTCTTACAGTTGATCTAGCTTTTGTGAATAAACCTTTGGGCTGCACGATTGTTAAGAAGGTAGTGTTTGTAGGTTTTACCCCATGCACATTCCAATCATGAAGTCTCTCGCTATCCTTCTCCTATCTATCACATTCCTGACTGTAAGTCGCGAGGCTAGAGGACAGGAGTATTTTTATTTTGGAAATACCAACTTGGTAGGAACAGGCGCAAGGATTGAGGGTAAAAAAAATGGTTCCTGGAAGGTATACCAACGAAAAGAAATCGAAGACAATCCACGGACTGCCAATCTTGAAGTTCCTTTGGATGAGTTGGAGCAAAATTTTGACCTTCGTGTGCCCTTCTACCGCATAGACCTTCGGGATAATCTTCCAGATGGGGTGATGGAGGAATTTTTTGCAGGTGGACAAGTTAAAAAGATTGTAAACTACAAAGCGGGGCTTTTAGATGGAGATTTTTTTGAATTCGATGAGGAAGGTGAGCTGCTGTTATCGGGCAATTACGAACAAGGACAGCGCAACGGTGATTGGGTAGTCTACCGAAGTGACGGAACAAAAAAATCTGAGTACACCTACCGCATCAATCTATTGGAAGAATTTGCGCTAAGCTACTATCCTTCGGGGAAGCTAGCGGAACGTATTCCTTTTGAGAAAGGAGTAGTCAATGGGATCTATGAGTCATTTTTCCCGGATGGAAAGTTACAGCAGTCCCTCGAATTTGTCGATGGGCTGGAGGGAGGACCCTTGAAGCAGTACTATGCAGATGGGACTTTGGCCCTCTCTTGTTCCTTTTTCAAAGGCCTTTTGGAAGGAAATTGGGAGAAATTTTCCACTTCGGGACAGCTAGAGGCTCAAGGCACCTACAGTAAAGGAGAGCGAGATGGAGCCTGGAGAGAAATATACCCTGAGGTTGCTGGATTTTTTTGGGCAGGAAACTACGAGAAGGGTAAAAAGGAGGGGATTTGGAAGGTACTCGGTGCTGCTGACTTTGTGCATCAAGAAGAAACCTATCTAATGGGGTCCTTGGTCGCAATTAGCGAATTCACTACAACATCTAGTTTGGTGTTGGATGCGGGCCAATTGGAAAAAGGGGACGGCAGGCGTTTCTTTTTTGATCCAGAGGGCAACCGTCTGGAGAAAGGGCGCTATGCCAATGGGCAACGCACTGGAATCTGGTACACCTATTTTCCAAGCACCAACCTGGTGGCTAGTTCAGGCAGCTATGTTGCGGATAAAAAGAGAGGTACTTGGAAATATTACGATATCAACAGCCAATTGATCAGTGAGGAAATTATTTCTGCCGACGGAGAGGCCGAAGCTACAGATCGGTCGGTCAGTACCTCTTCAAGTCCTCAAGGAAGGACGAGATCTTACATGCCGCAGCAAAATTCCAATGGTGTGGTGGTGCCTCAATTTAGAGTTTTGACCCCAGATGGCACCCTGGGCTTCTCAGGCCCTGGGATGTTTCAGTTGGGAAATTAAACGAAATACAATTGAAATATGGTGGAGATACGATAGAAATAGACTACGCTTCGCTTCGTGAAATATGTTGAAATACGAATTTGATGTATTTCACCGAGCTTGCTCGGTTTATTTCTAGTCTATTTCCATTGTGTTACTAATTGGTATTGGAAACGAAATAACTATTTCACCGAGCTTGCTCGGTTTATTTCCATTCTATTTCCACTTTGTTTCTATTCTATTTCCATCCTATTCCCAATTTATTTTCCCCATTTAACTAATTTCGTATCAAAATTCCCCTAAATGAAGCTGATCGAAGTTACTATCTCTGCGCATCAAATCGAATTTATCGAGATGGCTGTTTGGTTGTACCGTAACGAGAAGAATTGGATTCGCCCCATAGATCAGGATATTGAGGGGCTCTTCCATGCGGAGACCAACAAACTTTTTAGAAATGGTGCCAAGGCCAAGCGCTGGTTACTCCAAGATGAATCTGGAAAGACCATTGGCCGGATTGCTGCCTTTGTCAATCCCAAGATGAAGGAAAAGCAGCCTACGGGTGGGGTTGGTTTTTTCGAATGCATTGACAATCAAGACGCCGCTTTTCTCCTGTTTGATCAAGCCAAAGCCTGGCTCCAAAGCGAAGGCATGGAGGCCATGGATGGACCCATCAATTTCGGAGAGCGCGACAAGTGGTGGGGACTCTTGGTGGATGGATTTTCAGAGCCGAATTACAACATGCCTTGGAATTTTGGGTACTACCAGACCTTTTTTGAGAACTATGGATTTCAGCTTTACTTCAAGCAATACACCTACGCTCGGGATGTGCAAAACGTAGGCTTTGATCAAAAAATGGTGCAGCGTGCTCAGGTGATTCTTGCTAATGAAGATTACACCTTCCGCTACATCAAGGGTAAAGAACTTCAGGAAAAAGCGCCCGAGTATTTCATGACCGTATACAACAAGGCTTGGGCACGACACATGGGCAAATCCATTGCGCACAAGGAGGCACAGCTGATGTTTGCCAAGATGAAACCTATCCTAGATCCGCGCTTGATTTACTTTGCCTTTTTCAAAGGAGAGCCAGTCGGATTTTTTATTCAGATCCCCGAGATCAATCAGATTTTCAAGCATGTAAATGGTAAAATGGACCTGATTGGGAAACTCAAATTTCTTTGGTACAAGACCTTTTTTCCACCTAATAAAATGCTCGGCTTGGTCTTTGGCGTGGTGCCAGAGCATCAGGGCAAAGGAGTGGAGGGCGCCATTGTCTTGAGCTACGACCAGATGAGTGGTAAGGCCTCATTTCCCTACAAAACCATCGAGATGAACTGGATTGGAGATTTTAATCCCAAAATGATGCGGGTTTGCGAACAATTGATATCCAAAATCTACAAGACCCACCACACCTATCGTTACCTTTTTGATCGGGAAAAGCCCTTTGAAAGACACCCAATTTTTAACTAAAAACAGCAAGCTATATCCAGAGCTTACAAATTGAATACTCACAACTTGCAAAGAATTCCAACTAAAAATAAAATGAAAAAGTACAACGTAACTGGCATAGGAAATGCCCTAGTAGACATAGAGTTTAAGGTGACTGACCAGTTTTTTGCGGACAATGGGGTGGAAAAGGGCCTCATGACCCTAGTGGATGAGGAGCGCCAAAATCACCTCATGCAGGTAATCCACCATGCTGAAGCCAAAAAGCAAGCGGGTGGATCAGCGGCCAACTCGGTGGTGGCAGTAAGCCAGTTTGGAGGCAAATCTTTCTACTGCTTCCGCGTAGCCAATGATGAATTGGGTCATTTTTACCTCCAAGATTTGATTGATTCTGGGGTGGATATTGCCTTGACTTCTGCGCAACTCCAGACTGGAGTGACGGGCAAATGCCTGGTCATGGTGACCGAGGATTCGGAGCGAACGATGAATACCTTTTTGGGCATCACACAGAATTTTTCCAGCCAAGATGTTCATGATGCGGCGATCCAAGACTCCTCCTATTTGTTTATCGAAGGATACTTGGTGACCTCTCCCAACGGCAAGGAAGCCATGCTTTATGCCAAGAAGGTAGCCGAAGCAGCAGGTACCAAGGTGGCCTTGACTTTTTCGGACCCAGCCATGGTCAAGTATTTCAAAGCCAACTTTGACGATGTGATCGGTCCAAGCGTGGATCTTCTTTTCGCAAACGAAGAGGAAGCCATGTTGTATACAGGCAAAAGTACCCTGGCTGAAGCGCGTGAAGAAATGAAAAAGGCAGCCAAGCATTTTGTGATTACGTTGGGAAAAAATGGAGCCATGATTT
>SXYU01000156.1 GCA_005788235.1 Cytophagales bacterium | reverse complement strand
TTGTGTTTCTTTTGATCTAAACTGTGCCGTAGGAATTGAACCGAATACTCCGATGATCCAGCGTCATTTGGAAAACTCCCTGATGCTGGTGACGGCATTGAATCCCTACATAGGCTATGAAAATGCCGCAGCCATCGCAAAGAAGGCACATAAGGAAGGAACAAGTCTTAGAGCCGCAGCCCTAAGTTTGGGTTTACTTACCTCCGAGCAGTTTGACGAGTGGGTCAAGCCCGAAGACATGATTGGAGGTTTGAAGTAAGGCAAGCAGAGCTGCCAAGCACTTTTCCCGAATTGAAATGGATTCCCTCTGCGTTTTTATTTTACTGCAGAGGGGATTTTTATTTAGTAGTTAGTTCTTTTACACCAACCTGTTAATTGAATTTTTCTAGTTTATATTACATTTAGTTTATGATTTATTCGCATTCTGCGGGGTTTTTGTACAGAAAGGAAAAATAGTTTACCATGAAAGCAGCGATTCTTTTTGTTGTCTTATTTTTTCCTTCACTAAATCTTATTGCCCAATCAGATAAGCAGACTTATGCGTCCTTTGATTGGGTGAAAGTAGATCACACCGTCTCCTTTGAAAATTTTGCTTGGGAAAGCCTTCCTCAGGGTATTACGCAGGCAATGATAGAGTCCCTGCTCGCCTCCCCTTTCACCACCAGCACAGATCCCATTACCTTATTTTATTTGAATGAACAGCTGTTAATGGTTATTCCCTGTAGGTTTGAGGTTTTGAAATGGACGGGTGAAAGTTGGGAAAATTTATACAAGGGTACGGGTTCGGGGTTCAATTGTCATGCGCATTTTTTTGTGTGGGAGGGAAAGTTGTATTCCATGGGGCGCTATGGATTTTGGCGAGGACACAGCGAATTACTCGAGTTTGATTTTGAAACTGGCTATTGGGAGTTTATTCCGGTCTCGTCTCCACCCATGAACTATGGTGGTGTGGGAATTTTTGTAGATGGGGACCGAGTCATTTCTATTTTGGGAGAAAATATCCACCAGCCTTCCAATGTCTTTTATCCAGATAAAAACGGATACGTATTTGATTTTAAGAGCAAAGCTTGGAGTTCCATCCAGTTGGATTTTCCAACTCAAAAAAACCGAAGTTCTTGGATCACGCCCTCTTTTGATTTGAAAGACTATGGGGTTCAATTGTATCAAATCGGTGCCCATCTTGGATTGCTGCTGATTCACAAAAAAGAAAACAACTTGTATTTCCTCAAGGAAAATAATTTTGGAAAGTTTATGTCTTTCGCTGTGGCGGTTGCCTTAGACAACAATGCGGTATTTTTTGACAAATACGGAGACCCCACTTTTTTATTGCCACCTAAAGCTCCTCTGGAAAAATTCACCAAAGTAGGTGATCTTCGATTTACCAAGCAGACCTCGTCCTTTGGGTTAGAGGATTGGTCTTTCTATATTCTTGCAACATTGCTGATCTTGATGGCCGTAGGTGGAGGTTTTTGGTGGAGAAGAAGTAAAGGCTCAGGAACAGCGGGCCTTACTGAATCAGAACTTACTTCTGAGGAGCAGGGGACTGTTGATGGGGTGGAGGATATTGCACGACTTGTAACCAAACTCCTTGCCCAACCTGTTTTGCTGGTGGATGTACATCAGTTGGACGACTTGTTTGGGACGGCTGCCCAAGATAGCTTGGACTACAGGCGGGTGAGGAGATCCAGGTACATCAAGGCGGTCAATAAGCATTTCCAAGCCCAGCACGGGAAAGAATTGATTTTCCGAACCAAGTCGGAGGCGGATAAGCGAATTATCTTGTATCGGATTTCCCCGTAACTTAGTTTAAACAAAAATAATCCTTTCAACACTTCTAAACAGCTACCTGTTATGCGAATTTTTCTACTTATTACCCTACTTTCTTTGGTTCTAGGAGTCACACCAAGTCTCGCCCAGCGCCTGATGGATGGGAGCCGCAGTACTGTAGGGTACATTGAAGGGGAGCGGGTGACCAATGGCTCTCGATCGACGATCGGCTACTTGGATGGTGGCCGAGTGATGAATGGATCGCGGAGTACGATCGGCTATGTAGAAGATGGTCGGGTGATGAATAGTTCCAGGTCTACGGTAGGCTATATCGAAAATGGTCGGGTGATGGATCAGTCTCGCCGGACGATTGGCTACATTGAAGACAGCCGTGTGATGGATGGTTCACGGAGGACTATTGGCTACTATGAAGGGGTTCGAATCACGAATGTGGCCCTCTTTTTCTTCTTCTTTTTCTATTGAGAAATAGGTGAGGGATTTAAAAAAAGCAAGGCAATGAAAAAGGAACTTCAAGACCCTAGTATGAAGTCAAAAAAATCAAGCTGGAAAAAGTATGCCATGGAATTTTTGATGCTGTTTGCAGCGATTACCTTGGGGTTCTTTGCGGAAAACCAGCGTGAACGATGGGGAGAAACTGCTCGTGGTGTGCAGTATGCACAGCGTTTGGTGGAGGATCTGGACTTGGATAGTATTCGGATGGAAGAGGTGAAGGTCAACTATGCTTTGAAGGAGCAGCAAATCAATGCCTTGATTCTACTGATGCAGGAAGGTCTTGAGAAGAAGCCTTTTTTAGACAGCCTGTTTGCTTTTTTTTCGCTTCCTGGGGCGAGTTCCTTGGTCACTGGAATAAGTTTTGTGGAAAACTTGGCTACGCGGGACGAGCTGAAGTCGGGCAACATGCGTTTGATCCGTTCGGATAGTATCGTCCGTCAATTGTCCATGTATACCCGAAGGGAGCAAATTTTTTTGGGCAATCAAACTCGTTATCGAGAAAAGCGGATCGAACTTTTGGAGCTTATGGAAGAGGTATATGACATGCCTCGACTGGGCCTTGAGCGATTGGAGGGAAAAAAACCAGTACCTCATGTGCTACCACTAGATCCCAAGCAGCTACGTAAGGTAGCCAATGCGGTGGCATATCTTCAGGGTATGATTACTAATTTGGAAGCTAATGTGGAAACCATTACCGAGGAGCGCAGGATTTTGCGAAAGTTGCTAATTGAATATATTGAGGAGAATGGGTAGGGCTAGTTCGAAATTGCGGTAACTTACCCGAGTAAAAATGACTTTTTCTTTACTACCTTTCCAAATCAACACTAAATCATCTGCTATGAATCTGAAGAAAAAACTTACCGTACTACTTTTCTTTTTTGGCAGTATTGTGGCACAAGGCGCTGAAGTTTATAAAAAAGACCTGCACACTAATCTAAATTTTTCCAATGATGCTGCTGGCTTTATCGTCCAAGTTCAGGATACTGTTGCGGTCAAGACTGATTCAGCTTCCGTAGTTAAAGATTCAGTTCAAGTAATAAAGCTCATTGGTGTTGGGGACATTATGTTGGGGACAAATTTTCCCAATTCGGGGTATCTGCCTCCAAATGATGGCAAGGATATGTTGGCTGCGGTAAAGGGTATTCTTCAAACTGGGGACATTACTTTTGGAAATTTAGAGGGCGTCTTGTTGACGGGTGAGGGTCCGGTAAAAAAGTGTTCCGACCCCAGTGTTTGTTATGCTTTTAAGACGCCAGATCATTATGTCAATTACCTTAAAGAAGCAGGAATCAATTTATTGAGTGTAGCTAATAACCATGTCAATGATTTTGGTACAGTAGGTGTGACCAATACGTTAAGGGTATTGAAAGAGGCTGGGATTCCACATGCTGGGGTGAAAAGTCTACCCTATACTACCTTTGAAAAGGAAGGGTTGACCTTTGGTTTTGCGGCCTTTGCGCCCAATAATGGAACCGTGTCTTTGAATGATTACGCGAATGCGCGCAAGATCATCGCTCATTTGGATTCAATCAGTGATATTGTAATCGTGTCTTTTCATGGTGGTGCGGAAGGTGCGGCGATGAAGCACATCACCAGAAAGACAGAGACTTTTTTAGGGGAGAACCGAGGGAATCCCTACGAATTTGCCCGGATGGTGATTGATGCGGGAGCGGATGTGGTGTTGGGCCATGGTCCTCATGTGACACGGGCAATAGATAGTTACAAAAACAGACTTATTGT
>SXYU01000012.1 GCA_005788235.1 Cytophagales bacterium | reverse complement strand
ATTGGGGTATCAATCGATAGAGCTGGCAATAAGGCCTACCGTATGGCTTTGCAAACTCGAGAGCAACACATCAAACGAGAAAAAGCAACTTCCAACAATTGTACTGCGCAAGTATTGCTTGCAGTAATGTCGAGCTTTTATGCGGTATATCACGGTCCTACAGGACTGAAAAATATTGCGCTTCGCACGCATGGCCTTGCCAAGTTGACTGCACATGGATTGGCAAAACTAGGATTCACGCTTGGAACTAGCGCTTACTTTGATACCCTAAAAGTTCAGGTAGATGTTACCACCCAATCCAAAGTGAAATCACTTGCTGTAGCTGCTCAAGTCAATTTTAGATACGAGGAGGGTGCAATTTTCATTGCTTTTGACGAGGCAAAAACCATTGCAGATGCCGAACTTGTTTTTTCTTTATTTGCTAATGCGAAAGGACAAGCCTCAGCCTTTGACGCAACGATGGCCAACTCCCTGCAATTGGATTGGCCTGCAGCGCTAGTGCGGACTTCTTCTTACCTATCTCATCCGGTATTCAACAGTTACCATAGCGAGCACGAGATGCTTCGTTACATCAAGAAGCTGGAGTCTAAAGACCTTTCCTTGGTGCATTCCATGATTTCCTTAGGTTCTTGCACCATGAAGTTGAATGCTACTGCCGAAATGATCCCGGTGACTTGGCCTGAATTTGGCCAGATCCACCCTTTTGCTCCGATAGATCAGACGGAAGGCTATCAGGAGTTGTTTACTAACCTTAGAACTTGGTTGACCGAGATCACTGGTTTTGCCGATACCTCACTACAGCCAAATTCTGGAGCTCAAGGCGAGTATGCTGGATTGATGGTCATCCGTGCCTACCACCTCAATAGAGGTGAGGGGCATCGAAATGTAGCCTTGATTCCTACCTCTGCGCATGGCACCAACCCAGCATCTGCTGTGATGGCGGGTATGAAAGTGGTATTGGTGAATTGTGACGACAAGGGCAACATTGATGTGGAAGATCTAAAAGCTAGAGCCGAAGAACATGCAGGCGAACTTTCATGCTTGATGGTTACTTACCCTTCTACCCATGGGGTATTTGAAGAAGCAATTCAAGAAATATGTGCGACCATCCATTCTTATGGTGGTCAGGTATATATGGATGGGGCCAACATGAATGCACAGGTGGGGGTAACTTCTCCAGGACGAATTGGTGCGGATGTTTGCCACCTCAACTTACACAAGACCTTCTGTATTCCTCACGGTGGAGGTGGACCTGGCATGGGCCCAATTTGTGTAGCTGCACATCTGGCTCCTTTTCTCCCTAGCAATCCTTTGGTAAAAACTGGGGGTAAGCATGCCGTCTCTTCGATTTCTTCCGCGCCTTATGGAAGTGCAAGTATTCTTCCCATCTCCTATGCCTACATCTCCATGATGGGAGGCGATGGACTGACTCGCGCAACCCAGATTGCTATATTGAATGCAAACTACATCAAAGAGCGATTGAGTGGAAATTACCCATTGCTTTACACAGGTTCAAAGGGTCGAGCTGCTCACGAAATGATTGTGGATTGCCGCTCCTTTAAAGAAGTAGGCGTAGAAGTGGAAGATATCGCCAAGCGCTTGATGGATTATGGATTCCATGCACCTACAGTATCCTTCCCTGTGGCAGGTACTTTGATGATTGAGCCTACCGAATCAGAGACGAAAGCAGAATTGGACAAATTCTGTGATGCGATGCTCGCCATTCGTGAAGAAATCAGGGAAATTGAAGATGGAAGAGCGGATAAAGTAGAAAATGTGCTTAAAAATGCTCCGCATACTGCTACCATGGTTTTGACTGGAACTTGGGAGATGCCTTATTCAAGAGAGAAGGCCGTATTTCCTGCTCCTTTTGTCAAAGACAACAAATTCTGGCCTACGGTACGAAGAATTGATTCGGCTTATGGAGATCGTAATTTGATTTGTAGCTGTATTCCAGTAGAAGAATATGCAAGCTAATTCACTAGCTAAATGCAAAAAAAAGGCCCTGTACAGGGCCTTTTTTGTTGGGGTATCACACATGCACGTGTCGTTCTGCATGGTAGGATGATCGGACAAGGGGTCCAGATTCCACGTATTTAAGTCCTCTTCGCAGCCCTTCTTCCTGATACAAGGCAAAGGTATCGGGATGGATAAACTCCGCTACTTCAATGTGCATTTTGGTAGGTTGCAAGTATTGACCAAGGGTAAGGATGTCACAGCCATTTGCTGCCAAATCATCCATCGCTTGGTAGACCTCTTCCATAGATTCGCCAAGGCCTAGCATGATCCCAGTTTTTGTGCGTTTACCGGCGGCTTTGGTTAGTTTAATTTGTTCCAAGGAACGTTCGTATTTTGCTTGGGGGCGTACCATGCGGTAAAGCCTGCCCACAGTCTCCATATTGTGTGACACTACTTCTTGACCACCTTCAATCATTCGGTAGAGTGCATCCCAATTGCTCTTTACATCTGGAATAAGTGTTTCGATGGTGGTAGCAGGAGAAAGTTCCTTGGTCTGGATAACCGTTTGATACCAAATTTCTGCGCCTCGATCTTTCAATTCATCTCGGTTTACCGAGGTGATGACCGCATGCTTTACCCCCATCAATTGAATGGCTTCTGCTACCCGTCTAGGTTCGTCGGTATCGTATTCGTCTGGTCTACCTGTAGCTACCGCACAAAAAGAGCAAGAACGGGTACAAACATTCCCCAAGATCATGAAAGTTGCGGTGCCAGCGCCCCAGCATTCGCCCATATTGGGGCAATTTCCACTTTCGCAGATGGTATGTAATTTATGTTGATCTACCAGTTTTCGCACCTTAGCATATTCAGTTCCAACGGGGAGCTTTACCCGAAGCCAATCGGGTTTTTTGCGTTTGCTGGCTTCCTCAGAGATAACAGGTAATTCAATCATGGGATTAAAATTTGTTGCAAAGGTAATTTAGGACCGACAAAATCTCTCTTTTTTGAATTACTTTCTAAAGCCAAAGAATAAAGTAAAGTAGGCGGATTGAAAAAACTGTTTGTTTTTGGCAGTCTGGATAAGCGGGATTTTTTTCTGGAATCCTTCCAGCTGCCATCCTACCTCTAGCCCGGTAGCATTACTTTTAAAGACCCCAAATTCAAAATGGAGCGCAGCTTTTGCCATAGCTCCAATTGCTAGCTTGGACTGTCCCAGCCCCTCCAAAAGTTGGCCTGTCCCTAGGATATTAAACCTACTTTGATGAATGGCAGGATCATAAGGTTCCACCACTGTTTCTACTCGATTCACTGCATATTCAATAAAATAGGGTGCAATCAGTCCAATAGATGGACCTATCGCAGCTAGTGCAGAAACCTGGACTCCCTGATTTGGAGCTTTCTTAAATAAAATGAGCTCCCTTCCATAGTGTGGGCGTATGGCATAGAGGTAATTTGATTTGCCAAAAATGTAATTGTTTCCTGTAACGGTGGTGTACCTTACTTCTTTTGGGTGCTTGACATTGGCAAGTTCTAATCCAAAGTAGGCAAACTGTGAATCATCGATCCGGCTTCCTACTTTAAGGGCAACACCACCAATCAAGCCTCCATTGGTATTCTTATTTATTCCCAATAGGTATTCTCTATCGTATTCGTAATTGCCAACATCTTCTCGCTGCGCTAGGGCAGCGTTAGCCAAGAGGAGGAAAAATAAAGGAATTAGGAAATTCAGCTTGCTCATTCGCATTGGTCGAAAATAATACCCAATTTTGGTTATCTATCTTTATAACTGAATTTTAAAAGTAAGAGTTTATGTTCACTATAAAAAGTTCGTACTTAGGTAACTTAAGAACCCAAGCGACACATGTTCTTTCAGAAAATTCCTTATTGACAGACGCGCCACTAGATAACAATGGAAAAGGCGAGGCATTTTCGCCTACCGATCTTGTTGCTGCTGCTTTAGGAAGTTGTATGGTCACAATTATGGGGATTGTTGCTGAGCGGGAAGCGGTTTCCTTGGAGGGATTAACTTGGGAAGTCACAAAGATTATGCAAAGCGATCCAAGAAAAATTAAAGAGATCCAAGTGAATTTTTATTGGTCTGGTACCGCATTCACTCCTGCATTGAGTCAAAAATTAAAAAATGCTGCGAGGACCTGTCCAGTTGCATTAAGCTTAGATCCTTCAATAGCTCAAACGATTACCTTTGACTTTTAAACTCACGGGGAGTGTAATTAGTCTAACCTTTGAAAGAAATAAACCCAAAGAATCATGTCTTTTTTATTTGAAAGCTTTAGTGGATGGAAAAAATACTGTGAGGAGCAGTCTTTATCTTTAATTGATGTGGTGCTCGAATACGAGACAGCTCAAAAAGGGGCAACACCAGATCAAGTAATGCAGGGGCTCCAAAAGGCCTATTTGGTCATGAAAGATGCCGTAAAGATGGGCTTGGAGCAGGAGATGAACTCTCGATCTGGAATGATTACCAGTGGAGCTAAAAAAGTGTACAATCATCCACTGGCGGTCCTTTCACCAGAATTTCAGCGCTTGATTTCTAGAGCGTTGGCAGCCAAAGAGGTCAACTCTTGCATGGGTCGTGTAGTGGCTGCGCCTACTGCTGGAGCTTCAGGGATACTTCCCGGTACTTTGGTGACTTTGCAAGAAATTCACGGACTCTCGGATGCCAAGATTTGTGAGGGCTTACTCATAGGAGCTGGGATAGCCTTAATTATCGAGCAAAAAGCAAGTTTGGCAGGTGCAGTAGGCGGTTGTCAAGCAGAAACTGGTTCGGCTGCTGCAATGGCTTCAGGTGCAATTGTGTATTGTTTGGAAGGAACGACAGACCAACTTTTTAATGCGGTGGCCATCACCATTCAGTGCATGTTGGGCCTTGTTTGTGATCCTGTGGCAGGGCTGGTAGAAGTTCCTTGTGTCGTACGTAATGCAAGTGCTGCAGCGATAGCGTTTAGTTCGGCACAAATAGCATTGGCTAATGTAAGTGCAGTGATTCCCGTGGATGAATGCATTGAAGCGATGGGAGAGATCGGGGCGTCCATGGAAAGCAGGTACAAGGAAACGGCTATGGGAGGCTTAGCTGCGACTTTGACAGGTCAAGAAATAGCGAAGCGGGTATTGATCCAAGATATAGAGATGCTTCCAGATCAGGAATCACTGGATTAAGGCACTTATTGGGGGAAATAGCAAGAGCCATTCGATAGTAAAACTAAAGATTGCTCCCCAAATGAGCCCACTTAGTAGCATGTAGAGCAAGATTTTCTTTTTATCTGAACCAAAGGAAACTAGGATCAAAGTGCCTCCAATGGGGGTGAGGAGAATCGGTGTAAGTGCTGCAATCCCTACTTCTCCGTAAGAACTCCAGATTCGGACGATGCGGCGGTTTTTTTTAGTAAATATTTTCTTTTGGGATTTGCTTCTTTCCTGAAGTGCTTTTTTTACGTGTGTACCAAGAAAGGTAAAAAAGGTGACACTAGTCATCATCCCCAGCACGCTTACTCCAATAATCTCCAATGGACTATATCCTGCTGCTGCACCTAGGACAGGGCCAGCAAAAAACTTGATCAGACAAAGCAAGTAAATTCCAAAAAAGGTAAAAAAGGCTTCGCTCATTTATTTTGCAGGGTAGGTAGGGGTTTTGTTGTATAGGTTTGGTCAGGGTTAGCAGCTGCAATGAACTGAATAATTAACGAGAGGAGGTACAGCTTTGTTCCTAGCAGATTGGAAATTGTTTCTAGGACGCGATTCACGGTTTATGGCTTATCCATTTGTACTTCAAACTTACTTTTCTTTGGTAAGTATTGAATAAGCGATATTCTTGTTCTATTTAGTTACAGCTTCTCCCCAAAGGCTAAATCACCGGCATCACCAAGTCCAGGAATGATGTAGGATTTAGAATTGAGCCTTTGATCTAGGGTGCCGAGCCATAAATTGT
>SXYU01000155.1 GCA_005788235.1 Cytophagales bacterium | reverse complement strand
CGCGGAGGCTGAGCAACAGGCTTTGCACCTGTAGGGTAGGGTCCAATTCCTGAAAAATTCCCTGAAGTCGGTCGATTTGCTTCTCGTTCTCTGCCACGATTAGGTTGAGATAGCCTGTCCTTTCATTGTCTCCCAAGTTGGCCACGAGCAAGTCAAAATTCTTATTGAAGGAGGGCTGTGGATGGCTCTCCCAGTTGACTTTGGTGACATTTTTCAAGTAAAATTGCCGGCCAAATTCTACTATAGAAAACTTTTTTGCTGCCTCGACAAAATCTGCGCCCTGCTCAAATAACTGATCAGGTTGGAGCACCAGGGCCTCCTTCTTAGTTGAACCAGCCATCTGACCGAAAGCTTGTGCAGCTTTTTGGTAGCACTCGTCTATCACATCCAGTGTAAGCTGGTAATCCTTGATCCAAAGGACGGCTTTCTCCGGCAAAAAACTGAGGAAAGATTGCCTCAGCTCCTGAAGAAGGCGGGTTTGAACATTTGGAATCAGCGAAATAAAAGGGACTGACTGAAGCGAAAGTTGTGTTTCTGGGTCGAAGGTACGGATGCTTTCGATTTCTTTTCCTACTAATTCCAGTCGGTAGGGGAATTCATTGCTAAAGGAAAATACATCTAAGATTCCACCACGGATGGCAAATTGCCCGGGTTCATAGACAAAATCGGTTCGCTCAAAGTCATAGGTGGAAAGAATCTCAGTGACAAACTCCATGTCAACAGCTTCTCCAACCCGTACTGTAAAGGTGTTTTCTACTAGAGAACGTTTGTTGATGACCTTTTCATAAAGCGCTTCGGGATAGGTGATCACGATGCGAGAGCCACCCTTAGATTCCAGTAGCTGATTGAGCAGCTCTGCGCGCTGCAGTACATTCGCATTGTCTACCTCCTCGTATTGGTAGGGGCGCTTGTAGCTACTTGGGAAAATGCCTTGATCTAGGTTGCCCAATAAATTTTGGAGATCCGAATTTAAATAGGCGGCTTCCTCCTTGTCTTGGGCAACGACCAAATGAAAGCCACCCTGCTGGGCAAAGTAGGCTGCCAATAGAACCATATCTAAGCTACCCGAAAGACCTTTTACCTGAAGTTGGAAAGGAGCCCCGGCGCTTAATTGGTGGGCTAAAGTTTGAAAAATGGGGTCTGATTGGTAAATGGAGAGAAAAGAAGGTCTATCCACAAAGGACTGGTTTAGGAGATTGAAAGCTGTAAATCTAGGTTTTTTTGAGGGATTCCTTTGGAATGCAATTGAAATTGACATTTTTTGAACTAAGCCACGCTTAAAATGTTTTTCACTCGATGAGACAAACCCCTCCTTCGAAAACTTGGTTCCAAAAGATAGAGAAGCAACATCCCTACGAGACCTTGCTGTATCTGGCGATGCTTGGAAGCGGCATTATTTTCTTGTTTTTGGCCCTGTCCTTCTTTTTTTCAGGGCGGGAATACCTCCAAGGATTAAATGAGCAAGTGCCATTTGCCTTTATGGTATCCACTTTTCTACTCGTACTTTCTGGATATACGGCGGTGAAAATGCGTCTTCATTACCAGGAAGAAAACATTGACAAACTGTATCGTTCGTTGAAATCCACCTTTATTTTGGGGCTTTTATTTATAGCCTTTCAAATTTTCGGCTGGAAGGAACTTACGGATAGAGGCATCAATTTTACAGGGGTTCCCAGTGGCTCTTTTTTGTACATCCTTTCTGGAATCCATGTGCTCCACCTCCTTGGGGCGATGACTTTTGCAGTTATCCTATTGGTTGAATTTCGAAAAACCCAACAGGATGTTGTGCGAAGGCTAGTGTGGGCAACCAACCCCTATGAAAAATTAAGAATTCGCTTATTTACTGTTTATTGGCAGTTTATGGATGCGGTATGGCTTATTTTATTTCTTCTTTTTGTACTTAGTTTCTGATGCAAATCAACCTTCAAACTGCCGTGGAAAAGTCTCACCTTCAAGTGATGGAAGGCTTTACGGAATCCTTATTTGCAAAGCTAGCCCCTCCCTTCCCACCCGTGAAGGTGCTCCGCTTTGATGGTTGTAAGACGGGGGATATCGTGGACTTGGAGTTGAATTTTATATTTTTCAAGCAAAAGTGGACTAGTAAAATTACAGAACATCTCTGCGATGCGAAGGAATTTCTTTTTGTGGATGAGGGCATCGTCTTGCCTTTTTTCTTGGGGAGGTGGAGGCATTGCCACCGAATATTGGTTCAGCCTTCGGGAAGCATAATTAGTGATGAAATTGAGTTTGAAGGAGCCTATGTCTGGATGACTCCATTGCTCTATCCCATTTTATGGTTTCAATTTTGGTACCGAAAGCCAATTTACCGCAAGATCTTTAGAGCGGGTTAGCTGCCGAGAGGTGCTCGCAGTTCTTGATTTGGCAGTCCCCATACAGCACCAGGGAGTGACTGGTAATGGTGGAATCAAACTCCTTGCCCATGCTTTCCTTAATTTCGATTAGCCTAGGGTCCGAAAACTCGCGAATCTTTCTACACTGGTTGCAGACGTGGTGATCGTGATGGGTGTAGGTTAGGGCTTGTTCGTAGAGGGCTACCTTATCTTTAAATTGGTGTTTTACGGCAAGCCCGCTTTCCACCAATAAATCCAAGGTATTGTAAATGGTGGCACGGCTGATGGTATAGCCCTTATTCCTCATTTTTAAAAACAGCCCTTCCACATCGATATGTTCGTCTTCGGGGAGAAGGTACAACTCATCCAAAACGGAATACCGCTCAGGCGTCTTTCTACTTCCTTGCCGAAGGAGGAAGTGTTCAAAAATCTTTTTTGCTTTTTCAATTAATGCGGTATCGGCCATCTTTGAGAGGGTTGAGGGATAAATATCTACTTTTCTTGAAGCATTGGCAAGGAAAGAAGGGAGTTCGTCCTTGCCTGGTGTAGCAGTAGGACAGTGCATTCTTAGAATTCTTGGATTTTGTTTGAACCGAGGGGTAAAAATTTCGTACCTTAAAGCAATAGATTTGTGAAGGAGATGAAGCTGAGTTCCCTGTTTTTGTTTGTGCTTTTATTCACGGTGCTCACTTTGCGTGCACAGGTACCTGGATTTTTTATTGCTGGAGACCAAAAAAAGGTGAAGGTGCCTTTTTTAGCATCCAATAGTTTGATTCTTTTACCCGTATCGATTAATGGCAATCCTCCGCTTTACTTTTTGTTAGACACAGGGGTAAGGGCCAACATTCTTTTCAGTAAATCCATGGGGGATTCCATGGGATTGACCTATTCGCGACGTGTAGGCATGGTAGGGGCGGATGGGAGTACGACTGTTTGGGCTCGTATCTCCCCAACCAATACGCTCAGTTTGGGTGAAGTAGAAGGTAGGTTCCAGAATTTGCTGGTTTTGGAAGAAGATTTTTTGGAGCTGGAGTCGGTAATCGGTATTCCAGTCTTTGGGATTCTGGGGCATGAATTTTTTAAGTACAATGCAGTAAAAATCGATTACGATCAAGCCATCCTCACCTTTTATCAACCAGAGGGCCTGGCTTGGAAGTCGCCATTTTACCGAAGACTACCGTTGCAATTGGAAGATGGCAAGGCCTACGTCAACGTGAAGGTACACCAGATGGAAGGGACTACTATTCAGGCAAAGGTGCTGGTAGATACGGGGGCAAATCATGGGCTTTTGCTCAACCAAGAAACTTCGGCTGAGATTAAACTTCCCGAGCAACGCATTGAAACGCAGCTGGGGCAATCTCTTGGCGGGGTACTTTATGGTGAATTGGGTAGAGTAAAACGCCTCTCGATGCGGGGCTTGTTTTTCCAGCAGGTAATTACCTCCTATCCCGAGCCCAGCACTTTCAGTGCGCTTATTCAGGCTAGTGGAAGGCAAGGGAGTCTAGGAGCTGAGGTACTGGGGAAAACCAAACT
>SXYU01000154.1 GCA_005788235.1 Cytophagales bacterium | reverse complement strand
ATGGGCAGATATTGGAGTTTTGGGGAGTGATTTTTACGAAACACCAGTCATCAATCGATTGGCTGCTGAGGGGATGTTATTTACGCAATCCTATGCTGCGGCAGCGATTTGCTCCCCCTCCCGAGCGGCCCTGATGACGGGCAAATACCCCGCTCGAATGGGGATTACCGATTGGATCTATGCGCGATTCCAAGGTGTAGGTACCACTGGTCTTCCCGGAGAATATGCTGAAAACCCAGATCAACCCCTGCGCACGCCCAAGAATCAAGGGTTTTTACCCTTGGAAGAACTGACCCTGGCAGAGCGAATGAAGGCTCAGGGCTACAGAACCTTTCATGTGGGCAAATGGCATCTTGGCGGGGAGGGGAAGTATCCCGAAGACCAGGGCTTTGATCGCAACTTTGGAGGCAATGATTTGGGTCAGCCCCCAAGCTACTTTGATCCCTATGAGCCGGCTACCCCTACGCCATTTTATGCATTTGATCGTATTGTGCCAAGGGATTCTGGTGAGTATTTAACAGACCGAGAAGGGGATGAGATCGTGAATTTTCTCCACACTCAAGGCCAGAAATTTTTCATCCATTGGGCTCCCTATGCCGTGCATACGCCTATTATGGCACCGGAGGACTTGGTTGAAAAATACAAGTCTAAAGCTGGAGGAAAACAGAAAAA
Organism: Cytophagales bacterium; assembly: GCA_005788235.1. Classification (GTDB taxonomy): domain Bacteria; phylum Bacteroidota; class Bacteroidia; order Cytophagales; family Cyclobacteriaceae; genus Algoriphagus. The sequence continues at coordinate 1,926 of SXYU01000154.1, read as the reverse complement.
CCCCGTTTATGCCGCGATGGTTGAGAACTTAGATCAAAACGTAGGCAAGGTGCTTGCTGCCTTGGACCGCTTGAAGTTGACCGACAAGACCTTGGTGATTTTCACCTCTGACAATGGGGGATTGATAGGCAATCCAGCAAACCCCATCACGAATAACGATCCCTTGCGTTCCCAAAAAGGGTATCCCTACGAAGGCGGAATTCGGGTGCCGACGGTGGTGAAGTGGCCCGGAAGGGTGGCTGCAGGAAAGCAGTCCGATTTTCCCATCGTAACGCTAGACTGGGCGCCCACGATCATGGACTACCTGGGATTAAATACGCAAGCGCAAGGTCTTGACGGAAAAAGTTTGGCAGGGGTATTGGCAGGGGGTACGCAAGAATCAAGGGACTTGTTTTGGCATTTTCCTCACTACAGGGGTGCTGATGTCATCCCCTATTCCATCATTCGATCTGGTGAGTACAAGCTAATCCATTACTTTGATGAGCAGCCGGATGAACTCTTTTCCTTAGTGAATGATCCTAGGGAAACGACCAACCTAGCAGCTCAATTACCTGACCTAGTCATTCAACTTAAATCTTTACTCAAAGACTGGTGGCTAGAAACAGGGGCCAGAATGCCCAAAAAAAAATAAAGGTTAGAGATCAACCCCTTTGATTTTCGGAAGGCTGAAATTGGATTCTTTGAAAATTTAATCCGATAGATATAAAATTTAATGCGCTCTTTACTGCTTATAAAGTAACCTAATTGAGGAAAAAGGGGACCGAAAAATCCCTCCTAGATGGAAGTTTTACGTAACTAAACTTTTCTATTTTTTTGAAAACTTCAAAACTTGGTTCTCTTTTATATTCTGTTTCTTGCTGCTTTTCTGATCCGACTTTCATGTCCAACTTTCCATTGTATTTGCCACCCATTTCGATGACGAGATTTTCAGTTTTTACATCCCCATTGATATTCCCTGTTTCTTTAATTTCCAGATGTTTCACTCTCACGTTCCCATTTACAGTACCAAAAATAATTGCTGTTTCGGTGTCAATATTTCCCTCACATTCAAAATCTTCACCCAAAATGGTGAGGATTTCTTCCTGATTTAAGTTAGTGATTTGGGCTGTATACAAGCGTATTCGTGACCGCAATGACTATGTGCAAATAGATGGGAATATATTGAGTTACAAGGATAATGTACTAGCAGGTGAAATTGATTTGAATACTGTTGTTAAAATCACTGGAAAAAGGGACATTAAATTTGAACTTGAGAATCAATCTTATGTAACTATTAAATTATCTCAGATGAATTTCAATGAGGCGGATCGAAATGCTTTAGTTAAAGAAATACAACTACGACTTTCAAAACTCGCCTAAGACGCATCAATTACATCTTTAAAAACAAGCTAACAGCCTAATTACCAAGCAAAATTGCAGGTAATTTGAAAGGGTTGATATTTTTTATGGTTATCAGCTTTTTAACCAGTAACCCAAGAAAATAAGGTTGAAAGTTCAATTATATGCGCTGTGGACCGTGGACTGTGAACGATTATCCGCAGGGGATAGTACCCCTATGGAGCCACTGGCATACTCGCGGATAATCCTATTCTTATTTAAATAATCCCCAATTCTATCGAATGATTTTCACTTCTTGAATTTTTGTAGGAAGCCAAACCTGCATCTCATTTTGACCTCGATTTGCCCAAGTATAATAAGGAATAGCAGTTATTTTTTTGGTTTCAGATCTCAGATTTGTTCCATCTTCCGAGCCCGACAAAACCTTCATTTCTGCCTCGACAGCGATTACTTTTTCATCCAAAACCTGGTGTTGAAAAACAGTAAAGGTGGCATTTTCCGGAATCAATATATTCCATGCTTTCCCATTGTTATCCGCTCCTTCCACACAATAAACCAAAGGGCCACGTTGAATTGCGATTCGGTCTT
>SXYU01000153.1 GCA_005788235.1 Cytophagales bacterium | reverse complement strand
GCCTCGGGAGTGCCAGGCACCTTGGCAGGTATTTTTGAAGCTCAGTCAAAATTTGGGAAACTCAAACCCAAACAAGTGCTCCAACCTGTCATTGATTTGGCTCGAAATGGCTATGTGGTGACTAAATATCAAGGCGAGAGCCTAGGTAAGCATCGGCAGATTTTCATCCAAGTAAATGGTACAAACACCTTTTTTGGAAAAGAGATCAAAGCAGGTGACACCTTAAAGCAACCTGCACTCGCGAATACATTGGAGCGAATTGCCAAGAATGGAAAAAATGAGTTTTACAAAGGAGAGACGGCTAAGATCTTAGTAAACCATTTTCAAACCAATGGAGGAATCATTTCCAAAAAGGATCTGAGTCAGTACAAAGCCGTGTGGAGAGATCCCATTGTTTTCCCTTACCGAAATCTAAAAATTATCTCCATGGCCCCTCCTAGCTCTGGGGGAATTACTTTGGGCCAAATCCTTAAGATGCTAGAACCATATCCCCTCAGCAAACTGGGGCACCATTCCTCCGAATATATACAACTTCTCGTGGAAGCAGAGCGTCGTGCCTATGCGGATAGAAATCATTATTTAGGAGATCCTGATTTTGTAAAAATACCTACTAATCAATTACTTGATTCTATTTACCTAAAGTCAAGAATGAGTAGTTTTTCTTTTGAAAAAGCAAGCAAATCGGCAGATATTGCCCGGGGAGATCTCTCCTTTGCAGAAAGTATGGAGACTACCCACTACTCTATTGTGGATGCGGATGGCAATGCGGTTTCGGTCACCACTACACTCAATGGTGCCTACGGATCGAAAGTTTTTGTGGAGGAGTTGGGCTTCTTTATGAACAATGAAATGGATGATTTCAGTGCCAAAGCAGGAGTCCCCAACATGTTCGGCTTGGTAGGTACGGAAGCAAATAGCATTGCTCCTGGCAAGCGCATGCTCAGTTCCATGACTCCTACGATTGTAGAAAAAGAGGGCAAGCTCTCCATGGTTGTGGGTACGCCGGGAGGTTCCACCATCATTACGTCCGTGTTGCAGACCCTATTAAATGTCTATGAATTTGATATGGGCATGCAGGAAGCGGTAAATGCGCCACGTTTTCATCACCAATGGCTACCTGACCTTGTGAATTTTGAACCAAAGGCATTTGGAGCTGCACTCGTAAATCAGCTCAAATCCAAGGGATACTTACTCAATGAAGGAAATAGCCCTATCATTGGAAAAGTAGATGCCATACGTGTCATGCCCAACGGCAAACTCGAAGGCGGTGCAGATCCAAGAGGAGACGATAAGGGGGTGGGGTATTGATAAGTTTGCTTAATTTCTAAAGATTTTAAGGTGCCGCCTTTCATTTCCTTACCGGTGGTAAAAATTCCATTAGAAAGCCTTACAAAAATTCTAAATTGATTCAGTAATCCTCAAACAATAAACCCATGAAAAATCGTCGCGAGTTTCTTCAAAAATCAGTACTTGGAATTGCAGGAGTGCTTACAGCCCCTACTTGGCTAAAAGGAGCACCTGCCTTAATCAAATCACTTGGCAAGCCCAACTCAGTAATAAATGGGGTTAAGATTGGCTGCATCACTTATTCTTATCGCTCCATGGTAGATCAAAGTGCGGAAGCCACTCTCAAATACGTGCTAGACTCAGGTATTTCATCCATTGAATTGATGGGAGATCCTGCGGAGAGTTTTGCTGGTATGCCTACTCCCACCTTCAACCGTTCACGGATTTTCCAATTGGGAGGGAAACAGCGTCGCGGAGAAGCCCTTACGGAAGATGAAAAAAAGGAACTTACAGAGCTCCAAGCCCAAAGCACTGCCTTCAACAAAACAGTTGCCGATTGGCGCGCCAATGCAGACATGAAGAAGTTTGAACAAATGGGCAAAATGTACAAGGATGCGGGTGTGAGCATTTATGCGTTCAAGCCCAATGCCTTTGGAACAAACAACTCGGATCTAGAAGTGGTCTATGGCATGCGAGCAGCAAAAGCCCTCGGCGCAAGCCATGTAACTCTAGAGCATCCATCAAATGATGAGCAGACCATGCGATTGGGAAAGTTGGGTGAGAAAGAGAGAATGGCTGTGGGCTATCATGGGCACGAGCAAGAAACCTTTACTTTTTGGGACACTGCACTAACACAAAGTCCTGCCAATGGATTAAATCTTGATGCAGGACATTACATTGCTGCTGGACATGCGGATTTGATTCCTTTGATTGAAAAACAGCAGTCCAGAATCTTGAGCATGCATACCAAGGATCGTAAAACTCCCGCCAATGGGAAAGGAAATGTGACCTGGGGAACTGGCGATACTCCAATTGGGGAGATGTTGCAATTGATGAAGAAAAATAAATATTCCTTTCCAGCCACAATTGAACTAGAATACCAAATACCTAATGGTTCAAACGCGATCACAGAGGTACAGCGTTGCTTGGAGTTCTGCAGAGAAGCTTTGAAATAAAAAAGGGGTTTATCCCTTTTTTTTATGAGAATTAATGCCCTTCTGGCATCTTTTCTCCCGCAGGCACTGCAAAAGGAAGCCTATTGGATTTGGGAGGGATAGGACAAGTAGCATACTCCGTGTAGGCACAGGGAGGATTGTAGGCATAATTAAAATCAAGTGTCGTTATTCCCTTTGCATCCGGAGGATTTACATACAGGTAGCGGCCTGTGGGATAGGTTTCCAAAGCAGAAGTCTCGTCAGAAAAAATGACAAAAAGCTTCCCTAATTCATCCAAGACCAAGAGATCAAATTTTTGTCCTTCTCGTTCAAACTGAAGCACGCCAATCACCTTCCAGGTGATGAGTTGGCCTAAGACATTGGGGATTTCAAGTGTTTGATTGAATCTAGGTTCCAACTTTGCCGGAAACTGATAGGATGAATTGTAGTTAAAAGTGGGTGTAGGAGTGAAATTTTTAAGGTTTGAATGATTTAAATCACGCAATCGAAGTGCATACTTCCCACCACGCTGAATAATGGACCACTTCCAATTCTTGTAGTAAACCCCTCCAGAACCATAAGGGATAGGATACACCAACATCTTCTTGGATTGTGGTGAGTCAGATTTTTTTTGAAGGGCGAATTTCGTAGGTTCAAACCAAACCGAGTCTTGTCCAAAATCAAACTTACCAAGCGTAACTGATCCTAACTTCTTCGCAAAGCCAAGGGAACTTGCATTTACCTCTTCTAAATAAGGGGAATCTGTCTCCATCCAAATCAATCCCACTAAATTGAGCCATCCATCTTCCCCAGTCAACTCAGCTATTCGCTTGGTTTTCCATTGTTCAAACTCCCCTTCTTGAGCAATCGAAACGCTCACAAAAGCAAGTAAAGTCAGTATAAGTAGGGAATACTTCATTGCCTTTTCAAATTTTCGAAATACACTTAAT
>SXYU01000152.1 GCA_005788235.1 Cytophagales bacterium | reverse complement strand
CTTTTATTTAACTTGACTGGCTCATACAATACTGCAAATGGTGTCTCTGCCCTTTTCAGAAACACGACTGGCTATTACAATACTGCACATGGTAACGCTGCACTTTCCTCAAACACGACTGGCTCATACAATACTGCAAATGGTTACGCTGCACTTTACCAAAACACCACAGGTTCTAACAACACAGCACTTGGAAATGGGGCAGATGTAGGAACTGGTGCCTTAACCAATGCCACCGCCTTAGGAAATGGAGCCGTTGTGACGGCTAGCAATACGATCCAATTGGGAAATTCATCAGTTACTAGTGTAAGTACGAATGGAGTTTTATCTGCATCTGGTTTAGTTTTGAAAACAGCTACACTTGGTCCCAATAATGCTGATAATTACAATGTTTCTGGTGTTGGAATTTTATTTCTTGTTCCAACCAGTGGATATATTCAAATTAATGGTTTTTCGAATGGCGTTATAGGCCAGATTTTACATTTAGTTGTAAGTAATCCACCAAATTCAGGAAGTTTTGGAATTCAACTTAATCACGACTCTGCATCAGGCACACAAAAAATTGTATGTAGGAATAATTTATTGATAGATTACAACAAAGGAGTAACTCTTGTATTTGATGGAACCTATTGGAGGCCAATTTAAAGTTAGCCTAGATACTTCACAAGTGGAGTGATAGTTCAGCAAAAAGAAATTGATAAGCTCATGGAGCTAATTAAGAGGATTAAGAAATAAGTACTTCTGTTGGTTCTTATTATAGTGTACTTGGTACAAATAATTGTATTTAACACCAAGTAGGAAGACAAGTGCGAGATACGGTGGAGATACGATTGAAATAGACTGGCAGGCTCGGTTTATTTCCACCCTATTTCCACGGTATTTCAAACGTATTTCCCTAAGCCCCTTTTTTCCCGTACTTTTGCGGCATGAATTACTTATCCGTTGAGAACCTGAGCAAAGCCTTTGGGGAGCGCAAACTTTTTTCCAACATTTCCTTCGGCATTACCCAAGGTCAAAAAATAGCCCTCGTGGGCATCAACGGGGCAGGGAAGTCTACCTTGATGAAGATCATTATGGGACAAGAAATCGCCGATACGGGTCAAGTGGCCCTCAACCAGTCGGTCAAAATCGCCTACGTGCACCAAAACCCAGTGTTCGAAAGCAACTTGAGCATCTACCAAACAATCTTCGATCAGAGTAATTCGGAAATTCTCCAAGTCATCGAAGCCTACCATAAAGCCATGCTCGATGCCGAACGCGGTGTGGACAACTCGGATCAGATGTCCAAGCTCTTTGAAAAAATGGATGCTCTCCAAGCCTGGGACTTTGAATACCAGGTCAAGGAAGTGCTGGGCAAACTCGGCCTTCACGATACCGAACTCCCCGTCGGCACTCTCTCAGGAGGACAGCGCAAGCGGGTAGCCCTGGCCAAAGCGATCCTCGAAAAGCCAGATCTTCTCCTCCTTGACGAACCGACCAATCACCTGGACCTAGAAACCATCGAGTGGCTGGAAGACTACCTCTCCAAGGCCAACTTGGCCCTCTTTATGGTGACCCACGACCGCTACTTCCTAGAAACAGTGACCAATGAAATCCTGGAATTGGACCAAGGAAAGATCCATCGCTACCAAGGCAACTACGGCTACTTCCTAGATAAAAAAGCGGAGCGCATGCAGATCGAGGACATCGAAATCGAGAAAGCCAAAAGCCTTTACAAAAAGGAGCTGGACTGGATCCGTCGACAGCCTAAAGCACGGGGAACCAAAGCCAAGTACCGCGTGGATGCCTTCGAGGAAACCAAGGAAAAAGCCTTTACCAAGCGCGAAGAGCGGGACATCGAGTTGACGGTTTCTACCCAGCGCCTAGGAAACAAAATCCTAGAAATCGAAAAAATTACAAAGTCCTTTGACGACAATACCCTCGTCAAAGACTTCTCCTATGTGTTCAAGAAGAAAGACCGCATCGGCATCATCGGACCCAATGGAGCTGGAAAAACGACTTTCTTGAAAATGATTACAGGCCTTCTTGACCCCGATCAAGGCAAGGTGACCGCAGGACAGACCACGGTCTTTGGCTACTACCGTCAAGAAGAAGATCGCTTCGACGAAGAAAAACGCTTGATCGATGTAGTCAAAGAAATTGCGGAAGTGGTGGTGCTGGACAAGGGACAGACAATCACGGTGAGCCAATTTTTAACCCAGTTTGGATTCCCTCCCAAGCAGCAGTTTACGCCCATCGGGAAGATGAGTGGAGGAGAGCGCAGGCGTCTGCAGCTGCTCCTCGTGTTGATCAAAAATCCAAACTTCTTGATCCTTGACGAACCTACAAATGACCTGGATTTGATGACCTTGAATATCTTGGAGGATTTTTTGGATACCTTCCCGGGCTGCTTGATCATTGTGTCTCACGACCGCTACTTTATGGATCGACTCGTCGAGCACTTATTTGTATTTGAAGGGGAAGGCATAATCCGCGATTTTCCGGGTAATTACACAGACTTCCGGGAATGGGAAGAAGAGAAAGAAGACCAGAAGGCTAGTCCTAGTTCCCAACCAAAAGTTGAAGTTTCCAAAGTGCAGGGAGCGGCATCACCCAAACTCAAAGCTTCCTACAAGCAAAAGCAGGAGTTTAAAAAAGTCAATGAAACCATCGCCCAACTGGAAGCCGAAAAGGCAACCCTCACGGATCAAATCACGGTAGGT
>SXYU01000151.1 GCA_005788235.1 Cytophagales bacterium | reverse complement strand
TTGAAGTGCTCGGTAAGGATGGTGGCGCTTGCTTTGATTTCGTAGGCCTGCAGACTTCCACCTTGTTCTACCAGCAAATCCACTTCGTCGCCGTGATTGTCTCTCCAAAACCAAGGGCTTTCATCGCGAGAGCTGTGGTGCATTTGCTTGTGAAATTCCGCAACTAGCATGTTTTCAAACAAGGCTCCTTTTACGGGATTCGTAAGTAGCGTTTCCCTGGTTTTGATTTTCAGTAAGTAGGCCAAAAGTCCTGTGTCGTAGAAATAGAGCTTTGGAGTTTTGACTACCCGTTTGCTAAAATTTTTGTGGTAGGGATACAGCTGAAAGGTGATGTAACTAGACTCAAGCGCTGAGAGCCAGGACTTTGCTGTGGGCTGACTGATTCCGGCTTCATTCGCGAGGGAACTCATGTTCAAGAGCTGGCCCGCACGAGCAGCACATAGGCTTAGAAAATTTTTAAACAATCGCAACTCTTTCACCTCTATCAGCTCTGTCACATCACGGTTTACATAGGTCTGTACGTAATTGGAGTAGAAAACCGCTGGAGCGATTTTTCGGTCGTAGAGTGCCGGAAAGAAACCGTGAATCAATTGCTCCAAGGGGTCCTCAGCGAGCAAATGGGCTTCCTTTAGTTCTTGAATGTCTAGGGGAAGCAGCTTGAAGAGCGCAACTCGGCCGGCTAGACTTTGCGTGATTCGCTCCATCAAATGAAAATTTTGCGACCCAGACAAAATAAATCCTCCCATCCGATCGGGGCGGCTGTCCACCAAAGTTTGGAGGTAGGAAAACAAGGCAGGCGCCTGTTGCACTTCATCAAAGATCACTTGGTTATTGTATTCCGCTAGAAATCCATTGGGGTCCTTGAGTGCGAAGTCACGGGCGTCCGGATTTTCCAAACTGACATATCTGTAATCGGGGAAAAGGGTCTTGAGCAAGGTGGTCTTACCCGATTGCCTTGGCCCGGTCACGGCGAGTATCGGGTATTTAGTTTGGTATTCCCGTATTGCCTTGTGAATGTGTCTATTGATTACGTTCATGCACTACAAAGGAACGTATAATTTTGAAATTGTACAAGATTAACTTTGAAATTGTACAATATTAACTTTGAAATTGTACAGGTTAAATTTTGAAATTGTACAAGCAATTATCTAGGTTTTAGTACTTCAAAATTCTCAAAAACTGGTTTTTAAGGCTAAATTGGTTAATCTTCAGCGAGACTGCTGAGCCCAAGAATCTTCATCTAAGCAGGTGATTACCGTTTATCCTCCCAAGGCATGTAGACGACCTTCTTGGTTTGAAAAAAATTCTCTTTGAAATAATCTTCCAAGTGGTAGCAAACGTAGGACTTGCCTGTTTCTTCCATTTCTTCATTTACATCGCCACCTTTAAGGTACAGGATGCCGTTCGGATAGTCATTGATGTCCTCCTTTTTAATTTTCCCCTTTACCCAAGGATAAAACTGGGTCATGCGGGTAACGGCCCTGCTCACTACAAAATCATACTTCCGAACTAGCGATTCTGCGCGTGCCTGTTGCGCTTCGACATTGGTCAATTGGAGTACTTTGGCCACTTCTTTGACGACAGTGATTTTTTTACCAATCGAATCCACCAAGTGGAAGTGGGTATCTGGGAATAGGATGGCCAAGGGAATACCTGGAAATCCGCCACCGGTACCAATGTCCAAAACTTTGGTACCAGGTTGAAACTCGATCACCTTGGCTATACCTAAGGAGTGCAGCACATGGTGGATGTAAAACTGATCCATATCCTTGCGGCTGATCACGTTTATTTTCGCATTCCAATCCTGATAAACTGCCTCCAATTGCTCCAATTGCTGGAGTTGCTTGGTGGTAAGGCCCGGGAAGTAGGTGCCAATCAGTGCGCTTGTGGAGCTCATCAAATTTGGTTTTCTTTTCCAGAAGCAATTTCATAAAGCAATTCCCGTGAACGGTGCAATTGCGCTTTAACGGTACCCAGAGGCTTATTGAGTTCCTGGGCGATTTCCTCGTACGAAAGCTCATCAAAATAGCGTAGCTGTACAAGCTTCCGGTATTTGGCTGGGAGTTTATCTACAAAAAGGCGCACCATCTCAATGCGCTGAGATTTGATGAATTCGTCCTGTGGGTTGTCGTCTTTATCCTCCACATCCATCGTCACAGCATTGCCATTGTCATCCGAAAAAGAATTGTTCAAGCTCATGGTTTTGAGCTTTTTCTTCCGAATAAAGTCGATGGCATTGTTGGTTGCGATTCGAAAAAGCCAGGTTGAAAAGGTGTATTCTTTTTTAAATCGCTCCAGATTTCGGAAGGCCTTTGCAAAGGCTTCCATGGTCAGATCCTCTGCATCGTCTGCATCTCGGATCATCTTCAAAATCATAAAATAGACCGCTTTCTTGTAGCGTTTCATCAAGGTGGCATAGGCGGACTGATCCTTCCCTTGGACGGCTCTATCAATCAGATCAAAATCCTCAAGGGCCTTGGATGAAAATTCGCGTTCGTTGCTGTTCATTTGATGCTTTTTGCCTGGTAGGAGATAGATCCTAGAACCCAAAAGTATGCCAAGTACAACAAATCATTCAGCAATACATTCATTTTTGGAAAATTGTGCTGCAATTTTTTTGAAGCTGCTCTGAAAATTAGAGCCAGTAAAATAAACCTGAAGAACACTATTCCTAGAACGACTAAAAAATTATGCCATTGTGGAATTATGCCGAAATAAATCAGTAGTCCAATGCCTCCAATCCAGTACAAGGAATGTGAAATGCCATATAAACTTACTTTGTTTTTGTCTCTAACACGGAAAAACCGTTGGGCCTGCAAAAGACTTTTCTCCTGTTTTAAATATTCTTTCCATTTTTCTTTTGGAGCAGATAGGGTAATTGCCTCGGCATCAATTACCACCTTCGCATTTGATCCTGTAGCATGGATATTTACAAATACCAAATCATCTCCCCCTTCCATATTCCAGTATCCCCTAAACCCTTTAGCCGCTAAGAAAAAGCTTTTTCGGTAACAGAGGTTTTTGCCTATTCCCATAAAGGGGGATTTCCAAAGGCCGAAGGAAAGGTAGAAGAGTGCCTTTAAAGTGAGTTCAAATTGCAACCATTTGTTAAGAATGCCAGGCTTTTGGCGGTAGCCTGAAAAACCAAGCGCAAAAGTTTTTCCTTCTGCCCGCACAGGAGCAGTCATTTTTCGAATCCATTGATCTGAATTAGGCAAGCAGTCAGCATCAGTAAGTAGGATGACGTCGTTTTTTGCAACTTTTATACCAAGTGTGAGTGCGAATTTTTTTGCATTACAATGTTTTGGGGTGTACTTGACGGTGACCGTTCGGAGTTTTGGATAACGAATCATGAGGTCTTCCAAAAGTCTCTTGGTTCGATCTGTGCTCTGATCGTTGACAATCATCACCTCAAATTTTGGGTAATCCTGTTCAAAAAGCTTTGGAATCAATACTTTGAGGTGCTGGAATTTATTTTTTGCCGTTACCAATAGGGTCACTCCTTCCTCCGCATCTTGGTTTATAGGCTTTTTAGATCTAGTACCGTACAGAGCTATTCGGGAAAACACTAGAATTAAGTACCCGCCTTGAATAAGTATTCCGAAACCGAAGAAAAACCACAATAAAAATAGGCCCATAGGTCAGTATTGCTGGTCAAATATAAAATCAATTTCAGCAAGTCATTTAAGAATAAGTGGATATTTTTGCACAACTAAGTCTATCCAAGAAAGTCTGGCATTTTTGCTCCTTTTTTCGTTCCAATGAAGTTTGTCCTAGAAAAAAAAGACACCCAAACTCAAGCCCGAATGGGCACTCTTACCACAGACCATGGCATCATCCAAACGCCTATTTTTATGCCCGTGGGAACAGCAGGAACGGTGAAAGCAGTACACCAGAGGGAATTAAAAAAAGATATTCAAGCACAAATCATTTTAGGCAATACCTACCACCTCTACCTACGGCCGGGATTAGATACGCTGGAGAAGGTGGGTGGTCTCCATCAATTTATTGGATGGGACAGGCCCATGTTGACGGATTCTGGAGGGTATCAAGTTTTTTCGCTCGCGGGAAAACGAAAAATAAAGGAGGAAGGGGTGACTTTCAAGTCCCATATCGACGGTTCAAAGCATTTTTTTGCGCCTGAAAATGTGATGGATATTCAACGAAGCATCGGTGCAGACATCATCATGGCTTTTGATGAGTGTACGCCTTATCCATGTGACTACGCTTATGCTCGCCAGTCTATGGAAATGACCCATCGCTGGCTACTTCGCTGCCAAGATCGTTTTGATGCTACAGCAGGAAAGTATGGGTACAACCAGAGCCTTTTCCCAATTGTTCAAGGGTCGGTATACAAGGACCTCCGAGTTCAAAGTGCCGAATTTGTAGCACAGCAAGGTAGAGCAGGGAATGCGATTGGAGGACTTTCGGTAGGAGAGCCAGCTGAGTTGATGTATGAGATGACTGAATTGGTGACCGCGCTACTGCCTGCTGACAAACCTAGGTACCTGATGGGCGTAGGCACACCTGCTAATATTCTGGAGTGCATCGCACTGGGAGTGGATATGTTTGATTGTGTGATGCCTACTCGCAATGCCCGCAATGGCATGCTTTTTACTTCAGAGGGAATTATCAATATCCGAAATGAAAAATGGAAGGATGATTTTAGTGCCATAGATCCAGCGATTGGAAATGAGGTAAGTAGTACCTATTCAAAGGCCTACTTGCGGCACCTGACAGTCTCCAAGGAGATTTTGGCTGCACAAATTGCCAGTATTCACAACCTTGCTTTCTACTTATGGCTTGTAGAGCAGGCAAGGGAACATATTCAGGCTGGAGATTTTGGCAGTTGGAAAACAGCTATAGTCAAGAAAGTAAGTACGCGATTGTAACATGAAAATTATCGACAAGCTAATCATCAAAGAGTTTTTGAAGACCTACTTTTTTGTAGTGGTCCTACTAATTGTGGTGGTTTTGGTCCTGGATTTTACTGAAAAAAACGACACCTACATTCGGAACCAAGTTCCTACAAAGGACATATTGTCCTACATGGGCAACTATGGCTTGTACCTCAACAACCTACTAACTCCCATTACGGTCTTTATTTCGGTGATCTTCATTACCTCCAAGATGGCAGGCAGAACAGAGATTGTGGCTATCTTGAGTTCAGGAATGAGTTTTGTTCGATTACTTCGGCCTTTTCTTTTTGCAGCAGCCCTTATTGGAGCCACGAGTTTTGTTTTGAATGGATGGATACTACCCCGGGCCACTGCGGGAGTGGCACAATTTCGGATGCAATACCTCGAAAAAGGAGAAGCCTCCACGGATCCCAATATCCACATCAAAGTGGGTCCAGATGCCTATGCCTACATCAGTCGATTTTACAAGACCAGCAATACTGGCTACAACTTTACCCTTGAAGAAATCCGTGAAGGCAAACTAATTTCCAAGCTCTCTTCAGACTTAATCCAATGGGATACTGCCAAGAATGTTTGGCGATTGGAAAACTGGAGGCTACGAATCCTAAAGGAGCGAGGAGAAGATTATACGACAGGCAATTTTATGGATACCGTGCTCTCCATTACTCCTGCTGACTTTGATTTGCCTGAAAACCATCATGAGACACTCAAGCTACCAGAATTGAGTAAGCAAATCACCCTCTTGGAAGAACGAGGCGCAGACAATGTGAGCTACTACCGCATCGAACGTATCGTTCGATACATGTCTCCTTTTGCCTCCATTATCCTCACTTTTATTGGGGTGATTATGTCGGCCCGAAAAACACGGGGTGGCTCTGGTTTTCAAATTGCGCTTGGTTTTTTCCTCGCCTTCGTCTACATCTTGTTGTTTCTCCTCTCTCGCACCTTTGCTGAGGCAGGTACTCAATATCCTGTTTTAGCGGTTTGGATGCCCAATATACTTTTTTCGCTTACAGGATTGGTTTTGTATAAAACTGTTCCTCGGTGATGCTCCCCCCTACCTTTAAGGATTACTTATTACTTCATTTTATCGTGTTGATTTGGGGAATCACCTCCATTTTAGGTTTGCTGATTAGCCTACCCTCATTGGAACTCGTTTTTTATCGAACATTGCTTGCAGCCATAGGAGTTGCTGTCCTGATGGGGTTGCGGAAAGAATCGTTCCGAGTAGCTCCCATGGACCTGATCAAAATCATAGGGGTCGGGGTGCTGATTTCATTACACTGGATCTTCTTTTTTTGGTCAGCAAAGGTATCCACTGCTTCTGTTTGCCTAGCAGGCATGGCTACCACTTCACTTTGGACCTCTTTTTTGGACCCCTTGATCAACAAAAAGAGAATCAAACCCTTCGAGGTCGCCTTAGGTTTGTTGGTGATTTCAGGCCTACTCGTCATCTTTCAGTTTGAAAATGGGTACTGGCTGGGACTTTCTATGGCCTTGGCAGCTGCATTTTTGAGTGCTCTATTTTCCATACTCAATGGACGCCTGACATTTCGATATAGCCCCTACCAAATTACTTTTTACGAGATGGGGGCAGCAAGCTTAGTGGCTTTGCTGTTTTTACCCCTCTATTCCTACATCGATGGTTCAGCCATTCAATGGGCTTGGAAAGGAATGGATTGGTTTTGGCTTCTGATTTTGGCTGGGATTTGCACGGTTTATGCGTTTTCGGTGTCGGTGGAATTGATGAAGCGTCTGCCGGTTTTTTCCATCAACCTGACCATCAATTTGGAGCCTGTTTACGGGATTCTGCTAGCGGTATTAATTTTTGGGGGAAAAGAAAAAATGACTCCTCAATTTTACGTAGGAACTTTAATTATACTGGGTTCAGTGCTGATTTATCCCCTAGTGAATAACTGGCATAATAGAAAAAAAGGAGAGAGTCCTACAGCCTAACTTTTTAATACTCTCAAAGCAGGGATTCAAACACAAAATACTGCGTCGGCCAGTTGGGAAGCGTGGGCTTTTTGTCAAATAAGCCAAAAATGCTTGAACCTGAACCCGACATGGCAGCATAGTATGCCCCAGCTTGGTAGAGGCTAGCTTTTAGATCCGCTAATTCTGGATGGTTGAGAAACACGGAGGGCTCAAAATCATTGACCAACTCTTCCTTCCAGCAGCTGCGGTCTGCCAAAATGATTTCCAGTTTGGTTTTGGGAGCCTTGGCAACTACCCCCGCGTAAGCTTCCTTGGTCCCAACATGAATGCCTGGGTGAATAAGTACAAGATAAGATCCTTGAAGGGATACTGAACAGGGGTCAAGAATTTCCCCTCTGCCACGGATAATTTTAGGCGTATTTTCAATAAAAAATGGGCAATCACTCCCCAATTCTGCAGCATACTCCTCCAAAAAGAAATCGTCTAAATGCAGGTCAAAGAGGTTGTTCATCAGCTTCAGTGCAAACGCTCCATCTGCGGAGCCACCACCCAAGCCAGCACCCATGGGAATATGTTTGTGTAAGTGAATCTGGAGACTAGGCAATCCCTGGTAATCTTTTTTGAGAAGCTTTTCTGCTTTCAAGATCAAGTTGTCTTTGGGGTCTCCAGGCACTTCCAATCCCGTCACCGTCCAAGAAGGCTTCTTGTCTAAAACCATCTCTAAGGCATCACAGAGCGTAATAGGTACCATGCAAGATTCGATCTCGTGGTAGCCATCTTTCCTTTTTTGGGTGATGTGTAGTCCTAGATTTATTTTGGCGTTGGGGAAAGTAATCATGATGATACGCTGTTTGGACAAAAGTAATGGAAATCGAGCGAGGTGTACCTTCCCCTATTTATTTTTAGTAAAATGATACATTTCGACTGAAAAATTGCCATTTTAAACACTGATTTGATAAAAAATTACTCAAAAAATAGGTGTAATCTCAAAAAATTAAAAATAATGCAAATCAGTAGAAAATTTGGAAAGTAGTATCTATTCCTACTTTTTCACTAAATGAAATTGGTGTTATTTATTTTTAAAAAAATTAAATGTTGTAAAAATTAATTTTTCCCAATTTTAATAACTGCATTAAGGACTAGGAAAAGAATTAAATATTGTAAGTCTCGGCATAGATTTTTATTATTGTAAGACGATCTGTCGTCCTCGTTTCTTTTCCTGACCTCATGACCTATTCCAAGTTACTCCTCCTGCGATTTAGCATCCTTCTTTCTATTTCCCAGTAAGGCACTAGACCATAGCGAACAACCTATACTTTCTAAAGTGCCTCCATCTAAAGAGGCACTTTTTTTATTTCAATTGCCATGACCCAAAATTCACTCAAGAAATACAGCTGGGAAATAAGTGACAACCCCGAGCATCCGGCAGGAATGGCCATGCTTTATGCCACGGGCATGTCTGACAAAAAAATGAAGCAGCCCTTTGTAGGCATCGCAAGCTGCGGCTACGAAAGTAATCCCTGCAACATGCACCTGAATGACTTTGCCGCGCATATCAAAGCTTCATCCCAAGAAGAGGAGTTGACCGGATTGGTATTCAATACCATTGGAATATCTGACGGAACCTCTATGGGAACCTTGGGGATGCGTTATTCCTTGGTTTCAAGAGAAATTATCGCAGATTCCATCGAATCCTTTGTACTCGGACATTCCTTTGATGCCTGTGTGGCCGTAGCGGGCTGTGACAAAAATATGCCCGGTGCCATTATAGGGATGCTTCGTATCAACCGCCCCAGCATCATGGTTTATGGGGGAACGATTGCCTCAGGGATCTATAAAGGAGAAAAACTAAATATTGTCTCTGCCTTTGAGGCGTTTGGTAAAAAAATTCAAGGGACCATCAGCCCAGAAGACTACGACGGCGTGATTCGTAATGCCTGTCCTGGAGCAGGAGCTTGTGGGGGTATGTATACCGCCAATACCATGTCTTCTGCGATTGAAGCCCTAGGGATGTCCCTCCCTTACTCTGCTTCCAATCCAGCCAACTCCCCCGAAAAATTACGGGAGTGCAGAGAAGTAAACCACTACCTACGCATCCTACTTGAGATGGACCTCAAGCCCAAAGATATTGTGACTCGAAAGAGTATTGAAAATGCCGTTCGGGTGGCAATTGCCCTCGGAGGAAGTACCAATGCAGTACTCCACCTGCTTGCTATTGCGCGCACTGCAGGCGTCAACTTCAGCCTCCAGGACTTTAAAGACCTCAATGGAAAAACTCCCATGATTGGAGACTTTAAGCCTTCGGGCAAGTTTCTAATGGAGGACCTACACGAGCAAGGTGGGCTTCCTGCATTTATGAAATACTTTTTGGAAAAGGGCTATCTCCATGGAGACTGCCTTACCGTCACCGGGAAAACTTTGGCGGAGAACCTTGAAAAAGTGGAGGCTCTTGTGCCTTCGCAAGTCAATGTCATTCATCCAATTGAGTTGCCCATCAAAACTACAGGGCACCTTTGCATCTTGGAAGGAAACCTGGCTCCCGAGGGAGCAGTTGCAAAAATAACTGGGAAAGAAGGAAGGGTATTTACCGGTCCTGCCAAGGTCTTTGACTCCGAGTTGGAGGCCAACAATGCCATTCGTGACCATCAGGTGCAAGCAGGTGATGTGGTGGTAATTCGTAATGTAGGCCCCAAGGGCGCTCCGGGAATGCCGGAAATGCTTAAGCCAACTTCCATGATTATCGGTGCGGGATTGGGTTCTGATGTAGCTTTGATTACAGATGGGCGTTTTTCTGGAGGCACCCACGGCTTTGTGGTAGGTCACGTGACTCCTGAGGCCTGGTGTGGTGGACCAATTGGCTTATTGAAAGATGGAGACCTCATTACCATCGATACTGACAGCCAAAGCCTTCAGGTAGCAGTAACGGAAGAAGAATTTGCCAAGCGAAAAACAAGCTGGTCACCCAAGCCAATTGAGGGCCTTCAAGGCACGCTCAAAAAGTACAACAAACTTGTTGCAACCGCCTCTGAAGGTTGCGTTACTGATAAATTTTAAGATCATGGAAACCAAGATGAGAGGTGCTGACATCGTCATTCGTTCGCTCATAGCAGAGCAGGCGGAACTTATCTTTGGCTATCCCGGTGGAGCGATTATGCCTGTCTATGACGCGCTTTATGACTACCAGGATCAAATCAAACACGTACTCACGCGACACGAACAAGGAGCCATCCATGCCGCACAAGGCTATGCACGGATCTCCGGTAAGGTGGGTGTTTGTTTGGCTACCTCAGGCCCCGGAGCCACCAACTTGATCACAGGGCTGGCCGACGCACAGATCGATAGCACGCCTTTGGTCTGCATCACAGGTCAGGTAGCGGCCCATCTCTTGGGAACAGATGCCTTTCAAGAAACTGATGTGATGGGGATTTCGATGCCAGCTACCAAGTGGAACTTTCAAGTGAGGCGAGCAGCGGATATTGCGCCGGCAATTGCCAAGGGGTTTTTTATTGCACAGTCTGGAAGACCTGGGTCAGTATTGATAGACATTACCAAAAATGCACAGGTGGAATTGGGCGAATTCAACTACCAGCCTTGCCAAGAATTCCGCTCATACAAAACCCATTATCCAATTGCAGACACAAGTATACTGCAAGCAGCAGCTCTCCTGAACGGAGCTGAACGCCCCTACCTACTTTTTGGACAGGGAGTGATTTTGGGTAAAGCTGAGGCGGAGCTCAAGTTCTTTTTAGATAAATCTGGAATCCCTGCCGCATCTACACTGCTGGGCTCAGGAGCACTTTCCCAAGAGCATCCCAACTATGTTGGAAAGCTAGGGATGCATGGCAACTATGCCCCCAACTTGCTGACCAACCAATGCGATGTCCTGCTAGCTGTAGGCATGCGTTTTGACGACCGTGTGACAGGGGATTTGTCGCGCTATGCCAAGCAGGCCAAAGTAATCCATCTCGAGTTGGATCCCTCTGAAATCAATAAAAACGTAAAAGCTGATGTTGCGGTACTTGGAGACTGCAAGGAAAGCTTGGCCAAATTGACTGAAGCCATTGCCGCTAAAAAGCATGAGGCTTGGATGGCGAAATTTCGGGCCCTGGAGCAACAGGAAAATGAAGCAGTAGTCCAACATGATCTGAAGCCCACCAAAGTAGGTTTGACCATGGGAGAAGCAATTCATCACATCAACCGCTACAAGGCTGACGATGCAGTACTCGTCACCGATGTGGGGCAGCACCAGATGATCGCCTGGAGGTATTTCAACTATAAAAAAACCAGAACCCAGGTGACTTCTGGAGGATTGGGTACGATGGGATTTGCATTGCCTGCTGCACTTGGAGCACAGCTCCATGATTATTCCCGACAAGTGATCTGTGTGGTAGGGGATGGAGGAATCCAAATGACCATCCAAGAGCTGGGTACCATCATGCAAACCAAGGCCCCGGTAAAAATCGTCCTACTCAACAACAACTACTTGGGTATGGTGCGACAGTGGCAACAAATGTTTTTTGACAAGCGCTATTCCTTTACCGAATTAGATAACCCCGACTTCATCATGCTTGCTGAAGCTTACGGCATCAAAGCAAAAAAAGTAAGCGACCGAGCAGATCTCGCTGAAGCCGTAGAAGACATGTTTATTCACGATGGCCCCTTCTTTCTAGAGGTGGTGGTAGAGAAAGAAGACAATGTATTCCCCATGATTGCCACTGGCTGCTCGGTAGAAGAGGTTCGACTCAATTAACTGCTCCCTATGAAACGCTACACTATCTTCGTCATCACCGAAAATTTTATTGGGATTCTCAATAGAATCACTATCATTTTTACCCGTAGGGGTATCAATATCGATGCACTTACTGCCTCAGAAAGTCGTATACCTGGTGTACACCGCATCACCATCGAAGTGACGGTGACCGAGGAGACGGTCATCCAGCTGGTCAATCAAATCGAAAAAATCATCGATGTAATCAAGGCTTTTCACCATGAGGACACAGGCGTTGTGTACCAAGAATTGGCCTTGTACAAGATTCCAGTATCCCGCCTTGATGGGGGATTGGAAAAAATTATCAGAGATCACCATGCCAAAATTATTGCAGCAGAACCTGATTTTGTAGTTTTGGAACTGACTGGGCACAAGGAAAAAACACGAGAACTGCTCGAAATACTCAAAGGATATGGCATACTTGAATTTGCACGTTCCGGAAGGGTGGCTGTCGCCAAGCGCATGCTGACCATTGACTCTTTTGTCAACTAAACTCAACCTAAAAATCTATTCTTAAAATTTTCTACTATGAAATTGAAATTTGGAAACGTTGAAGAAAACGTAGTAACCCGAGAGGAGTTCCCCTTAGAAAAAGCTAGAGAAGTACTCAAAGACGAAGTCATTGCAGTCATTGGATATGGCGTGCAAGGTCCTGGTCAAGCGCTCAACCTCCGCGACAATGGCTTCAAAGTAATTGTAGGCCAGCGCAGTGGTTCCAAGACCTGGAATAAAGCTATCGCCGATGGCTGGGTGCCTGGAGAAACGCTCTTTGAAATTGAGGAAGCTTGTTCCCGTGGTACAATCCTTCAATTTTTACTTTCCGATGCAGGGCAGATTGCACTTTGGCCTACCCTGAAAAAACACTTGACTCCAGGCAAAGCCTTGTATTTCTCCCATGGTTTTGGGATCACCTACAAGGAAAAAACAGGAATTATTCCTCCTGCAGATGTAGACGTGATTTTGGTGGCTCCAAAAGGTTCGGGTACCTCACTTCGACGCATGTTTGTAGAAGGTAGAGGGCTCAACTCCTCCTACGCTATATTTCAGGATGGTACAGGCAAAGCAAAAGACCGCGTGGTAGCGCTGGGCATTGGTGTAGGATCGGGCTACTTGTTTGAAACTGATTTTTACCGGGAAGTGACTTCTGATTTGACAGGAGAGCGTGGTACCTTGATGGGAGCCATCCAAGGTATTTTTGCAGCGCAATACGAGGTGCTTCGCGCCAATGGGCATACCCCTTCTGAGGCATTCAACGAAACTGTTGAAGAGCTGACGCAATCCTTGATGCCTCTTGTGGCGGAAAATGGAATGGACTGGATGTATGCCAACTGTTCTACTACCGCACAGCGAGGAGCCTTGGATTGGTGGAAGCCTTTCAGAGATGCCACCAAGCCAGTATTTGAAGCGCTTTATCAGTCTGTTAAGTCTGGAACGGAGGCTCAAAAATCCATCGATTCCAATTCCAAGCCCGATTATAGAGAGAAATTGGAAGTAGAACTAGCCCAGCTTCGGGATTCAGAAATGTGGCAAGCAGGAGCAGTAGTACGAAAGTTGAGACCAGAGAATAATTAACTTACCCAAACCAGTTCAGGTCATGAGCGAAAAGCTATGGATATTCGATACCACCCTTAGAGATGGGGAGCAAGTGCCAGGATGTCAACTCAACACCCAAGAGAAAATCACAGTGGCCAAGGCACTGGAAGCTCTGGGAGTGGATATCATTGAAGCTGGTTTTCCCATATCTAGTCCTGGGGATTTTAACTCAGTGATAGAAATTTCCAAAGCAGTATCCAATCCAATCATCTGTGCCCTTTCTCGCGCTGTAGAAAAAGACATCGAAGTAGCAGCTGCCGCTCTTCAATACGCTAAAAAAGGACGTATTCATACAGGAATTGGAGTTTCTCCCTACCATATTCAATTCAAGCTCCGCTCCACCCCAGAAGACATCATCAAACGTGGGGTGGCAGCAGTCAAATTTGCGAAGCGATTTGTGGAGGATGTAGAATTTTATGCAGAAGATGCAGGTCGAGCGGAGTCCGACTTCCTTTGTAAAATAATTGAAGAAGTCATCAAAGCAGGAGCTACCGTAGTCAATATTCCTGATACCACCGGTTACTGCCTTCCAGAGCAGTATGGTGCCATCATCTCTAGCTTAAAAAATAGAGTTCCCAATATCGATCGGGCCATCATCGCTACGCATTGTCACAACGACCTCGGCATGGCTACGGCCAATACGGTTGCAGGAGTGCAGCAAGGTGCAAGGCAGGTAGAGGTGACCATCAATGGAATCGGGGAACGTGCCGGCAACACCTCCATGGAAGAGGTAGTGATGGCCATCAAATGCCATCAGTCCATTCCCGTTTACACGGATATAGTCACTCCAAAAATTTACTACACCAGTCGCCTCGTGTCCAAACTGATGAACATGCCAGTGCAGCCCAATAAGGCGATTGTTGGAAGAAATGCATTTGCACACTCCTCAGGAATTCATCAAGATGGAGTCTTGAAGCATCGGGAAAATTACGAAATCATCGACCCCAAGGAAGTAGGTGTTTCCGAGTCTACCATTGTGCTTACGGCCCGTTCTGGAAGGGCCGCACTCAAGCATCACCTAGATGCCTTGGGAGTGGAACTCGAGGGAGAGGAATTGCGTGAAGTATACGAAGCGTTTTTAGTACTCGCGGATTCCAAGCGAGATGTAGGAAGAAAAGATTTATTGGAGCTCGTAGGCAAATATATTGAGGACTCCAATTTCATTGAATTGGGTCTAGTCAACTACACTTCCAATGGAGAAATACAAGCAGAGGTTCACCTTAAAATCGGTAACGAGCACCATTCGGCAATTTCTACAGGTGTAGGACCAGTAGATGCGGTCTTGAAAGCCATTGAATCCATGGTACAGCCGCAGGTGGAGCTGGAGGAATTCCTTATCCAAGCCATAACCCAAGGAAGTGACGATGTGGCCAAGGTACACATGCGATTGATCAAGTCAGACAAGCCTTACTATGGCTTTGCCTCCAACCAAGACATTGTGCTTGCTTCGGCACAAGCCTTTGTCGATGCACTCAACAAAATTCCAGTCAAAGAATATGCGACTGCCTAACTATGGAAAAGAACACCTTATTTGATAAAATCTGGGATGCACACGTAATCAAATCCGTGCCTGCAGGTCCTGATGTATTTTTCATCGACAAGCATTTCATTCATGAAGTGACCTCTCCTGTGGCTTTTCTCAATTTGGAGCTAAGAGGAATAGGGGTGAAGTATCCACATCGGACCATTGCTACCCCAGATCACAATGTGCCCACGGTAGATCAAAATCAAACCATCAAGGACAAGCTTTCACGCATGCAGGTAGAAAAGCTGCGCGAGAATTGTGCGAAGTATGGCATTGAACTTCATGACTTGGGATCTGCACACCATGGCATCGTACACGTCATCGGACCTGAATTGGGAGTGACCCAGCCTGGGATGACCATCGTCTGCGGGGACTCACATACTTCCACCCACGGTGCTTTTGGAGCCATTGCTTTTGGCATCGGTACCTCTGAGGTGGAAATGGTGCTGGCCACCCAATGCATCATGCAGTCCAAGGCCAAGAAAATGCGAATTTCTGTGGAGGGTACCCTAGGCAAGGGCGTTACCTCCAAGGATATTATTCTGTATATCATCGCTAAAATATCTGCAGCAGGAGCCACGGGCTACTTTGTGGAATATGCGGGTTCAGCGATCCAAAGTTTGTCTATGGAAGCTCGAATGACGATTTGCAACATGTCCATCGAGATGGGCGCACGTGGGGGGCTTATTGCCCCAGATGAAACCACCTTTGCCTACTTGAAGGGAAAACAATATGCTCCCAAAGGGGCGGATTGGGACAAGGCGGTAGCACATTGGAAAACATTGAAAACAGATGATGGAGCCATTTTTGACAAAGAATTGGTTTTTCAGGCGGCAGACATCGAACCGATGATTACCTATGGAACCAATCCAGGGATGGGAATCAAAGTGACTGGGACCATTCCAAGCACCCAGGGAATGGAAGGTTCCAACAAAACTTCGTACTTGAAATCCCTCGACTACATGGGCTTTGCTCCAGGTGATGCGGTGAAAGGAAAGTTGGTGGATTACGTGTTTGTAGGGTCTTGTACGAATGGACGCATCGAAGATATCCGTGCTGTGGCTCAGTTTGTAAAAGGACATCAAAAGGCCGAAAACATCACTGCCTGGATTGTACCTGGATCGCGTGAGGTGGAGAAAATGGCGCATGAAGAAGGCCTAGTAAAAATCTTGGAAGATGCGGGCTTTGAACTCCGTCAGCCTGGATGTTCCGCTTGCCTAGCCATGAATGACGACAAGATCCCTTCAGGTAAGTACGCGGTATCTACCTCCAATCGAAATTTTGAAGGCCGTCAAGGCCCGGGCGCACGCACCATGCTTGCTTCCCCCTTGACCGTAGCGGCGGTAGCTATTACTGGCCGAATTACGGATCCACGGGATGTATTTTAATCTTTAAATACGAAGCGGGAGGTACGAAATACGGGATTTATGGAGTACACGGATAGCACTACCCACTCGCTAATTTTACCACATTTGAACTAAGAAAAAATGGCTTACGATAAATTTACCGTCCTCCAAAGTACAGCAGTTCCTCTGCCTACCGAAAACGTAGATACAGATCAGATCATCCCTGCCCGCTTCCTCAAAGCTACCGAGCGCGAAGGATTTGGGGACAACTTGTTCCGGGATTGGAGATACGATGTGGAGGGTAATCCTAAAAAAGATTTTGTACTAAATGACCGAACCTACTCGGGAAAAATTCTGGTAGCAGGAAAAAATTTTGGTTCCGGCTCCAGCCGTGAGCATGCCGTATGGGCGCTGTATGATTATGGTTTCCGCTGTGTGGTGTCCAGTTTTTTTGCAGACATTTTTAAAAACAACTGCCTGAATATCGGCGTCCTACCAGTGACTGTTTCTCCTGAATTTGCTAACCTTCTATTTACAGCCATTGCTGCAGATCCCAATACTATCCTGGAAGTGAACCTGCCTAAGCAAACAATCAACTTGCTTGCTACAGGAGCGTCAGAGACCTTCGATATCAATCAATATAAGAAGGACAACATGCAACATGGCTTCGATGACATCGACTACCTGATCAATATGTCAGCCGAAATTGAGGGTTTTGAAGCTTCCCGTTAAAACCTAGTTTGATGAAGGCAAGAAAACTAGAGTGGATGGACACTACCTTGAGGGATGGAGAACAGACCTCTGGGGTTTCTTTTTTGCCTTCTGAAAAGCTTCATATAGCCAAGGCTTTATTAGAAGAACTCAAAGTAGACCGCATTGAAGTAGCTTCTGCGCGTGTTTCCGCAGGCGAACTTGAAGGAGTACAACGGATCACGCAGTGGGCAGCACAAAAAGGCTACTTAGACCGGATCGAGGTTCTTGGCTTTGTAGATACCCCCATATCGGTCGATTGGATCGTAGAAGCAGGGGCCAAAGTGCTCAACCTCCTCACCAAAGGATCCCTCAACCACCTGGTATATCAATTAAAAAAGACTCCAGAAGCTCATTTTGAGGACATCCAGTCCGCAATTGGCTATGCGGTACAAAAGGGACTCCAAGTCAACGTGTATTTGGAAGACTGGTCCAGTGGCATGCGTGACTCAGGAGACTATACGCTGAGTCTGATTGCTATGCTTTCCAAGCAACCGGTCAAAAGAATCATGCTGCCCGACACCCTTGGTATTCTTTCTCCGCTGGAAGCACGTACCTTCCTAGGACAGGTGATCTCCAGATTCCCTGGTGTACATTTTGATTTTCATGGACACAACGATTACGATTTGGCGGTAGCCAATGCCCTCGAGGCCATTCAGCTCGGGGTGTCTGGAGTCCACAGTACCGTCAATGGGCTGGGGGAGCGCGCTGGAAATGTCCCGTTGGAATCACTCCTTGCCGTAGTCAAAGACTTCACCGATATAGAAATAGGCATTCAAGAGCAGAAAATTTTTCGAGTGTCCAACTTGGTGGAACAATTTTCCGGGCAATACATTCCTGCCAACAAGCCCGTGGTGGGGGAGAATGTCTTTACGCAAACCGCCGGAATTCATGCGGATGGTGACCAGAAAAAAAGCCTCTACTTCAACAAGCTCCTTCCCGAGCGCTTTGGTAGGGAACGAAAATATGCCCTCGGTAAATCTTCAGGGAAAGCCAATATTTCAAAAAACCTGGAGGCCTTGGGAATTTCCTTGGAGCCGGAGGAACTTGCACGAGTTACCCAAAGGATCATTGACCTAGGGGATAAAAAAGAGCGCGTAACGCCCGAAGATTTACCCTACATCATTTCCGATGTCTTGCAAAATACCGCTCTGAACAAGCACATCAGCATCGATGGCTACCACATGACGCAGTCCAAGGGGCTGAAGCCTTCTGTACAGTTGCGACTCAAGATGCATGGTAATTATTACGAAGCTACCGCAACGGGAGATGGGCAGTACGATTCCTTTATGAATGCCCTGAATACAATTTATGCCTCCCTTCACAAAGAGCTACCCAAACTCGTAGATTACCATGTGACGATCCCTCCTGGAGGAAAAACAGATGCCTTGGTAGAAACAGTCATTACTTGGGAGCATGTGCATCGGTTTAAGACCAAAGGGCTAGACCCCGACCAAACGGTGGCCGCCATGATGGCCACAGAAAAAATGCTTAATATCATGGATTCAAAAACGACAGCACCTCAATCCACCAGTTCTCTCGCATGAAAATGAATATTGCACTCCTTCCTGGAGACGGCATAGGCCCAGAAGTGATCGCGCAAGCAGTCAAAGTAGTAGAAGCCATCGGAAAGAAATTTGGCCACCAGATCAGCTTTCAGCATGGGCTGGTAGGCGCTTGTGC
>SXYU01000150.1 GCA_005788235.1 Cytophagales bacterium | reverse complement strand
TGCCAAGAAGGCCGTGGAATTCAATACGGGAATTTTTGTGCGGAAGGAAATTGAAATTTTAGGTTCGCGCAACTGTACCGATGAATTCCCCGAGGTAATTGCTTATTTGGAAGCGGGAAGATTTCCAGTGAAGGAGGTAATCAGTCGGGTAGTCCCCTTGTCTGAGTCTGGAGCTGCCTTGGTTGCCTGGTCAGAAAATACACAGGGAACTGTCAAAATTATCGTGGACTTAGACGCAGAAGCGAATGATTAAGTCGAGTGTGACCCTAGCCTTGGTGTCCGAAATCAAACAGGGGCCTTGGATCTATTGGCATGATTTAAGGGCAGCGATTCAAAAGGCAGCGGGGTTGGGATTTGATGCCGTGGAGCTATTTACGGCTTCAGCTCAGGCGGTGGATGTTTCCGAATTGAAGGACTGTTTGGCGGCGCATTCAATGCGTATTTCCGCGGTCGGCACGGGCGCAGGCAAGGTAATCCATGGCCTGACGCTGACGGATGCTGATCCAGAAATTCGGCAAAAAGCAGTTCAGTTTATCGCAGACATGATGCGTTTCGGAGCGCAGTTTGAGGCACCGTCCATCATCGGATCGATGCAAGGGAATGCGGGCTTGGATCGAGTAGCATCTTTGAAGGATTTGGCTGCCTCCCTAAAAGAATTGGGGGCATTGGCATTATCCTTAGGGCTGGAGTTGATCTATGAACCCTTGAATCGGTATGAGACCAACCTTTTCAATCGGCTGGAGGGTGCGGCAGCATTTTTAGAAGCCGAGGAGATCGCTGGGGTCGGTTTATTGGCTGATTTATTTCACATGAACATTGAGGAAGAAGATTTGGCCGCATCAATTCGAAAAAATGCGAAGTGGATTCGGCATGTGCATTTTGCGGATAGCAACCGTCGGCCCATTGGCTTTGGCCATACCGAAATGAATTCCGTGGCGAAGGCTTTGCAGGACATCGGCTACAACGGGTATGTCTCCGCGGAGGCTTTTCCATGGCCCGATTCGGATGGAGCGGCGGCACAAACTATACATGCGTTTAACCATTATTTTAAAAAATAAGTATGCAAAAATTCTGTTTGGCCTTGGATCTAATTGAGGATGAGGCAATGATTCAGGAATACGAAACTCACCATGCTCCAGGAAATGCTTGGCCGGAGGTAACCCAGCACGATATCGATGCGGGAATCTTAAACATCGAGATTTTCCGGACGGGCAACCGTATGTTTATGATTTTGGAAACGGATGATGCCTTTAGCTTTGAGAAGAAGGCCATTTTCGACCAAGGAAATCCGAAGATTGCCGAATGGGAAGCCTTGATGTGGAAATTTCAAAAGCCCTTGCCCTGGGCAAAAGAAGGAGAAAAGTGGGTATTGATGAATCGGATTTTCAAGTCCTAGGTAGGGACCAGATTTTGTCTGCTTCCCCAGGTCAAAACATACCTACTAGTCCTCCAAGCGAGTCATAGGAATGCTCTTTTTTGAATCCTAGATTTAGTGTTCAAGGCGCCCTTTCTAACTCCCCACTTCGAAATGCTGCGCACTTGACCACCTCTATCAAAGGCATCGCCACGCTCTCCGGATTCAAAAGCAAGTCCATCTTCTACGCTTGCCTTCAAGGAGGAGTACAACATGACCCCTACGGAGTGGATGAAGAAGAATTTACAATTAATGAATTGAAAAATAGCCATGCTTCGAAGATAAAAATCACTTCGCTAGGCTAGGTCCTCCTTCCCTTTACCTCCATTCCTTTTCGGCTTTTTTTTTAAGCAATAGAAATGTAATTTTGAAGACACACACTACCTAAAATAACCCTGATGAAGTATTTCAAGTTGAATTACCTAAGAATTATCTTCAGTGGTTTTTTTAGTCTTACACTTGTCTCTTTGTTATTTTTTTGCAACCCTAAGGAGGAAACTACCCCAGTTAAACCCCCTAAAAAAGTATTAATTTTAGGAAATAGCATTACATGGCATCCGCCCGGACCTGACCTCAACTGGTTCGGGAACTGGGGAATGGCAGCAACTGCGGCTGAAAAGGATTTTTTATCCATTCTCACTAAAAAAATTAAGGAAAATAATGAGGATAATGAAGTGCTGGGCAGAAATGTCTACCCATTTGAACGGACCTATGAAACGATCAACTTAACTGAGTTTGAAGATTTAAAAACCTTTAAAGCTGACATCATCATTATTCGCTTTGGAGAAAATATTTCTGAAACTGAACGTGCAGAAAATCCTCAATTGCAGGTTGCTATTAAAGCTTTTGTAGATTATTTAGCAGATGGAAGACCAGTAAAAGTAATCTTGACGACTCCATTTTGGACTAATCTTGGAGTCAACCAAAATTTTTTAGCGCTATCAGAAAAAAACAAATGGCCACTCATTCAATTACATGATTTAGGATTGGCCAATGAAAATATGGCCTTGGAAAGATTTGAAAACATCAGTGTAGGAAGACATCCAGGAGACCTCGGCATGGAAAGAATTGCCACTAGAATTTGGACTGTACTCGCGAATGAACTTTGAGTCTAACTTAAAGATCTGCTGCCTGTAGCTTTCTTTTTAGCGAAAATACCTCTCTCTGCAACCGACACCCAAAGGGATAGTAAATCAGAAAGCAGCTCCGAATCTAAATGGAAACCAAAGTTTGAAAGTAAAGCTGAAGGCTTCACCCTAGCCAACTTTTTCAAAAAAAAGCGTGCTACTCTGTATAAAGAGCAGCACGCTTTTAAGCTAGGTAACTAGATACTGGTATTAAAAAAAATGGGTGATTTGTAGGCCCCCTATTTTGTTATAACCCATAAACAAAATAAAATTTATCGGACTCCCCAATCGATATACGTGCCAGATCTGGTACCGAGTTTGCTTAATTCAGCCTCAATAGGCTCCAACTTAGCCCATAATACTTTACCTGCATCATTCAAACCTCCCTCGGGGGTACTGTACTTGTCTCTTGTAGCTGCATCTTTAAATACAAACAGAAGTCCAATTTTATTTTCAGACGTTCCTCTTACATAGTTTAATACATGCACTTCACAGTCAAATACTTTAGAAAATACCGGAATAAATTTAGATTCAAATGCTGCTAAATATTCTGCCTCTGTGGTAGAGCCATTAAGCTTCAAGCTAACATTGTGTACGCCGATCAAAGCTCCTTTTGGTATCATTTGACCAAATGCGGATGCGCTGAATAAAAGAAAAGCGCAAAGGATTAAGATGTTTTTCAT
>SXYU01000149.1 GCA_005788235.1 Cytophagales bacterium | reverse complement strand
CGGGGTCGCGAGTTCGAATCTCGTCTCCCGCTCAAAAGCCCTTGAGAAAGGGCTTTTTCGTTTCAGTTTAGGGAAACTTGACTGAACTCTCTACATCGGTAGAGGAAGCCGGGATGGTGGAATAGGT
Organism: Cytophagales bacterium; assembly: GCA_005788235.1. GTDB lineage: Bacteria > Bacteroidota > Bacteroidia > Cytophagales > Cyclobacteriaceae > Algoriphagus. The sequence goes on along the minus strand of SXYU01000149.1, from coordinate 6,675 downwards.
AGACACGCAAGACTTAAAATCTTGTGGCCATATCGGCCGTGCGGGTTCGATTCCCGCTCCTGGTACAAAAGCCCTGTAATGCTACGGGGCTTTTTGTTTTTTATACCTTCTTGTAAATCAGTTCGTAGTATTCTTTGGCCATGCGGTTGCTTTCAAAACTAGCCAGTACCTCTTGCATTCCTGCCTGTACGATGTCCCTCCACTTCCGCTTGTTGCTGTAATAGAGTGGGAGAATCTCGCTGTTCAAGATAGCATAAAGATGATCCAAATCGTGATCGTCCTGGTCTTCGATGGAAAGATTTTCGTAGTCAGCTTGAGGCACTATAAAGCTGTTTTCTCCAGGTTTGGCAAATTCACAGATCCAGCCATCGTCCGTACTGAAATTGACAGATCCATTCATGGATGCGGTCATTCCTGAGGTCCCTGACGCTTCTCGAGGCACGCGAGGATTGTTGAGCCAGAGGTCTGAAGCTTGCTTGAGGCGCTTGCTTAGCACCAGTTCATAGCCCACACAGACGGACACATTCTTGAAGCGCTTGCTCAAGTGTACTAGCGAGTTGAATACCGAAATAGCACCATAATCCATCGGATAAGGTTTTCCTGCCCAGATGATTTGTACCGGAAGCTGTGTATTGTTGACTAAGGCTTCAAATCGCTCCAGGTCTCGTGTAATTAGGTCGGGGCGTTTGTAAGCAGCAAATCTTCTTGCCCAAACAATAGTGAGCACATCAGGATCAAAAACTTTGCCTGTTTGGTCTGCAACGATCTCAAAAGCGCGCTTTTTGAGGTGGCGTTTCCGGTCATCAAAGCCGGTATTATCTCCCTCTTCCATAAACCGATACAGCTGCTTGTCGGCCCAGTATTTCCAGTTCTGCGCGTTGGTGATGGATTGAATGTTGGGGATTCCAGCATATTCAGCCCACATTTTACGGCTGACCTCTCCGTGAAGCTTGCTCACTCCATTGGCAGCGCGGGCAAAACGCAAGGCTGCCAGACTGTGATTGAATTGGGTTCCTTCGATGCCGGTAAATTGCCGAACTTCTTCGGTACTGTGCCCATAGAAGTAGCTCATTTTCTCGCAGAGGTAAAAATCGTGTTTTTCGTTTCCTGCTTCCTCTGGAGTGTGGGTGGTAAAGACCATTCGTTTTTGCACCTCCTCTTTTTTCCCATACTTTTTCATGAGGTAAAAGGCACAACTTACTCCATGGGCTTCGTTGAGGTGGTAGACTTCGGGATTAAAGCCCAAAATATCGATTAGCGTGGCTCCGCCGATACCCAAAAGCATCATTTGAGCAATCTTTGCAGCGGTATCTGAATCGTATAGGCGATGGGTAATGGTTTGACTGAGGTAGTCATTTTCGGGAAGATCTGTGCTGAGCAAAAAAAGAGGTGCCGACTGGAAGGTTTCTGGCGCTAAGTAGTAGGCTTTCACCCATACAGGTTGGTTGTGCACGGGTATAGTAAACTTGATTCCCGTGTCTTCTAAAAAGCTGTAATTCTTTTCGTACCACTCTGGCTTTAAGGTTTGATCTTGATGGCGAACTTGGTCGTAATAGCCATACTTCCATAAAATCCCGATGCCGATTAGGTTTTGTTTCAATTCATAGGCGCTTCGCAAATGGGAGCCAGAAAGAAATCCAAGGCCGCCGCTGTAGGTTTTTAGCGGCTGGTGAATCGCAAATTCCATGGAAAAGTAAGCCACCGATTTGGAGTATTCTGGAGCTGGTGAGTAAGGGAGCGTATAGTTGTTGAATTGAGTCATTGCGATTGGGTGGTGAGCGAAGCGAAATTTACAACCAAATGCTGGAAAAGGGGGAAAGATTTTCAGGATTATCCGCAATCCTACAAGTAGCTCAATTTTAGTGTTAAGTTCTACGGATAATCGTTCATAGACCACGGTCAACGGTTCACAGCCTACTTAACTGATCCTCAAACTTTATTATCTCAGATTATGGGGGATTTGCAGCTATTCAGCTAGCATTAAAACAAAAAAAGGCCCCGCATTGTGCGGGGCCTTTTGCTTGTTAAGGATTCGGGAGTGCCGCACGTGCGGCACGATCCGGATCATTTTGAACCTCTGAGACATCGTTGAGCACCATAGTTTCACCTTTCTCTGCACTGAATTTAGGCCAGGAAGGTAGTCCAGCCCCATTCGGATTGCCTGTTTTCATAAATGCAAGTAAGGAGGCAGACATTTTAGCTGCAAGAGCTCGCGGCCGCTTTCCTCCTCCTGTATGGGTGTACATGCGGTCGGTGTTGTCGTACCAAAAGCAGATGTCTATGCAGTGAAACGCACGCATACGGCCGTTGTATAAGTTGGGCTCCCAGCCAAACCAGGCCATATAAACTGGTGCGGATTGCTTGGATTTTGCATTGCCACAGGCCACCGCATTTTGTCTATTGGAGGCAGCGAGGGTCATGATTTCTGCGGGCTTTTTGCCAGGAAAATTACTTTTGTAGGCTTGATATACCGCTGCCGCCGTGTCTGGAAAACGGGACTTCATGGCCTCAATGATTTCTGCTTCCCCGGCGGCTTCTAAAGCTGGATTGGTCCGTGTAGCCCCCCATTCGTGAAAAGTAGTGCAAATCATCAAGGGCATATCACTGGCATGGTCCGTTGCACTACTAAAAAACTCGCCTTTTGGTACATTTACTCCATCTGCTACTGGACCAAATCCACCTCGAAATCCAGGGAGAGGATTTTCTTTACGCATTCGATCTAGCGCCTTATTTGCAAAATCAATGAAGGTTCTCCAAGGAATGTCTTGAAGTTTGTCCACTTCTGTTGGGCCGAGACCAGCAGCTTCCAACACAAAGCTACCAAGCTTTCGGCTATATTCTTGGCTATTTGCCTTGAGCATGCTTCCGCTGAGCGCCACCCCCTTGTGGACCAGCCCTTTAGCTGCAGGCATGGCCATGGTGCAGGTAACTTTGGCACCACCCCCAGATTGACCCATGATGGTCACGTTGCTGGGATCACCCCCGAAGTTGGCAATATTGTCTTGCACCCAATCTAGGGAAGCGATGATGTCTAGTTGGCTGACATTCCCCGAGGCCGCATATTTATCCCCACCTACCCCTGAGAGATCGGTGAATCCGATGGGCCCTAGCCGGTGGTTGATGGACACAAACACTGCATCCCCATTTTTGGCAAAATTTTCTCCATTGTAGCCATCTTGTTCAATGCCGTTGCCATTCGTGAATCCTCCCCCATGTAGCCAAACCAATACCGGTCTTTTTCTACCATCTGCAAGGCCATTGGTCCAAAGGTTTAGCTTGAGGCAATCCTCAGACACATCGTCGTAGTTCCAGTGATCCGCAAAAGAGGCGTGGGCGTTGGCATAGCGGCGGTCCATGATTTGAGGAGCAGTATTTCCCCACCAAATGGTGTCTTTGACTCCTTCCCAAGGACTAGGTTTTTGGGGAGGCATGAAGCGATTTTTGCCGGAGGTGTCAGCGCCATAAGGAACCCCTAGAAAGGTGTAGACCCCATGGAGTTGGTAGCCTCTGATTTTCCCAAATGAGGTATTTGCTACAGCAATGTTATCTCCGATGTGGAGGTATTGTTCCTCTGAGTCTGCTGCTGAAGTAGGGTTTGAAGAAGTTGCACTCACTGCGAATGGGGCGGCAGCAAAAGCAGCAGATCCCAAGCCGATTTTTTGAAGGAAGGAACGTCTATTGGTTTTCATAGTGGGGGTATTTGTTGTGCTAATTCCTTCAATTTTAGCGCTAAGGGTTGGATTAACAAATAGAACGTCGCTTTTTTTGGGCAGGGAAAAATGAGTGGGTTAAACGGAAAAATTTGGAGATTGAAGGAGATACAGATTTATTCAAAACCGCTTAGATCCACCCAAAAACACAGAAGCCGTTGAACAGCGATTGTTCAACGGCTTCTGAATTGTAGAGGAGAATTCTTAGAATTTGACTTTTGTCTCTAGTCGTTGTCCAGCCCGTTGGACGACCACTTGGGTAGAATCGCCCTTCTTAAAAACGCTCAAAGCACGCATGTAGCCCATCATGTCGTTGATGGTGGAATCGCCAAGCTGGATCACGATGTCTCCTTTCATCAAGCCAGCAGCCTGGGCAGGCTTTCCCTCCGATACGCCATCTACACGCATCCCTTTGCCATCGTACAGGTAGTCGGGCACTACGCCCATGGATACCGTAAATCGTGGAGAATCACTGGAGTCTTTGGTTTTGGTGAAGGCCAATTTCGGTTCGGCATCCAGCCCAGCAATCAGTCTAGAAATGTAGCGAACAACCTTTACGAGCCCATTGTAATTGATTTTATCGGCATCGTCACTAGGCTTGTGGTAGTCGGCATGCTGACCTGTAAAGAAGTGCAGTACCGGTAGGTCCTGAAGGTAAAAAGAAGTATGATCTGATGGACCTACGCCAGATTCGGAAGGAACCAACTTGAGGCTATCCGCATTGATGGGGTCTAAAACCTTTGAAAAACTAGGACTTGTACCTACACCATGGACAGCGAGGGATTTTTCTTCGTTTAGTCGACCCACCATGTCCATGTTGATCATGTAGTTGACCGACTTTAGGTTTAGGGTTGGATTTTTGACAAAATAATTGGAGCCCCAAAGCCCGTTTTCTTCACCAGAGAAAGCAATAAAGAGAATGTTGCTTTTTAGTGTTTCGTACTTGAAAATCTTCGCAAGGGCCAAAAGTGCAGCAGTACCTGAAGCATTGTCGTCAGCACCGTTGTGGATGGCCGAATCTCCTCGATGTAGCGAGCCTTGACCTCCCATGCCCAAGTGATCAAAGTGGGCCCCGATGACGATGGTTTTATCTGCTTTTTTATCCAAATAGGCAATGACGTTACGACCAGTTACGCCCGCTCCATTGGTGCCAATTACCGCCTCCTCATGAGGATTGCTTGGCTTGGAAACGGTAAATTCTTGAAAAAAGCCATCCGTCCCCATAGGGGTCAGGCCTAACTTTTCAAATTCTTGGGCAAGGTAGTCTGCGGCTTTTTGCTCGCCAGTCGTACCAATGGCTCTTCCACCCAAGTCATCGGCAGCGAGAAAGTACACGTCCTTTTTCAGCGAAGCATGTAATTCTTCGTCTGTAGGCGGTCCATCACAGGATCCAACGACTAACGTAAAGACAAGAAGGGGGAGAAATTTCAAAAGTTGTAGTTTCATTGGGAGGTATATTTAGCCCAAAGATAATAAGTAGTATCTTTGCCGGCACATTCTTTCTAGTCAAGATTACAGATGAAAACTTTACGCCAACTGGGAATTGTACTTTCCCTACTGATCACTTCCCTTACACTTGCAGCACAGGAGAAGCGCTCTGCTTCGGATTCGTTGTTGCTCCACCCTGAGGAAATGAAATACCTCAAAAACATCAAGCAACTCACTTTTGGAGGCAACAATGCCGAGGCCTACTGGTCTTTTGACGATAGCAAGCTAGTATTTCAGTCTGACTTCGCGAAATGGGGAAATTCCTGCGATCAGATGTTTTACCTAGATTGGCAAAAAGACGACCTATCTAAAAACACCCCGACAAGGCTTAGTACAGGTTTAGGACGTACGACTTGCGCCTATTTTCTACCAGGCGATAAAACAATCCTTTATGCATCCACTCACTTGGTAGACCCAGCCTGTCCGCCCGTACCTGAGCGAAGAGCCGATGGCAAATACGTATGGCCAATCTATCCTAGCTTTGATATTTTTACAGCAGACCTCAAAGGAAATATTCTTTCCCAATTGACAAAGGAGGAAGGCTATGATGCCGAGGCTACCGTCTCTCCAAAGGGAGATAAAATCGTGTTTACTTCCATGCGTACGGGAGACTTGGAGCTATTTACCATGAATATTGATGGTACAAATGTCAAACAAATCACGACCGAATTGGGATATGATGGCGGCGCTTTCTTCTCTCCCGATGGAACCAAATTGGTATGGAGAGCCTCTCGACCAGAGACTCCTGAAGCAATGCAAGAGTACAAAGACTTACTCAAAGAGGGATTGGTGAAGCCTACCGACATGGAAATGTATGTGTCCAATGTGGACGGCACGGACATCCGTAAGATCACCAGTTTGGGAAAGGCCAACTGGGCCCCCTTCTTTCACCCGTCTGGCAAGAAGTTGATTTTTGCTTCCAACCACCAAACGCAGCGCGGCTATCCTTTCAACCTGTTTATGATCAATCTAGACGGAACAGGGCTTACGCGAATTACCCACGACGGCACCTTTGATGCCTTCCCGGTATTTTCCAACAATGGCAAGTACCTGGTCTTTGCATCCAACCGCAACAACGGAGGCACACGCGATACCAACCTCTTTGTAGCGGAGTGGATTGGGGATTGATTTGGATTACCTACAGTTCTTCTAGTCGGTCAAGGTAATATTCCGCTTGGTCTATTAACTCCTGCTGGTTCCCCATTTTGTTCCAGGTACGGTAGACCATCCCGATTCGCGGATTTTTCTCGAGGAGCTCTCGGTTGCGCGCATGAAAGTGCCAATAGAGGCTATTGAACGGGCAGGATCCTTCCCCTGTTTTTTTGTCCGCTTGGTAGGCGCAGCCGCTGCAGTAGTTACCTTGCTTTTTGATGTAATTTGCCGAAGACACGTAGGGCTTGGTGCCGACTATGCCCCCATCGGCAAACTGGCTCATGCCTCTCGTATTGGTAATTTCTACCCACTCGATGGCGTCGAT
>SXYU01000148.1 GCA_005788235.1 Cytophagales bacterium | reverse complement strand
GGTGCCAAGGAAGTGGGTGGCAGCATTTACCTAGCTGAGCTTGACCTGACGCATCCGATTGCCTATGGCTACACACGCAAGACCTTGCCAGTGTACCGTAATTCAGAAATCTTCATCAAACCATCGGCAGATAAGTACCTCACACCCATTCGCTACACTGCCAATCCACATCTTGGAGGTTACATTTCCAAGCCTAACCTGGAAAGTCTGAAGCAAAGCGCGAGCATAGTCATTTCTCCATCTGGTCAGGGGCGTGTGATTCATTTCTTCGATAGCCCTAACTTTAGAGGAGCTTGGTACGGAACCAACAAACTCTTCTTCAATGCACTCTTCCACGGAAATGCAATGGATTAAGTACATATACTAAAATAAAAAAAGGCCTCAAAATCAGTGATTTTGAGGCCTTTTTAGTTATGAAAAACTCAAAGTTTAAATTGCACCGGCAATGTCATCTTAGTGGCCACAGTCTTTCCTTCCTTTTTTGCTGGTGTCCAAGTACCCGATTGCGAAATCACGCGTACAGCCTCTTGATCACATCCAGAGCCAATTCCACGAAGGATTTCTATTCCATCTACCTTACTTTCAGCAGTTACAATAAAAGATACCACTACCATTCCTTGCACCTTGGCTTCTTTGGCGGCAGTAGGATATTTTAAATTTTGAATCATTTAGTTGGTAAGCCCAGCAATTCCCCCTGGAGGAACGGGCATTTCATCTACGGTAGAATTCACAGTTTCCTGTGCCTGAACAGTAGCATTAAATGGTAAGGATATTACTTGCACTAGCGAGAAAAAGGCAATACGAAGTAGAGTTTTCATTTTTCCACTAAGGTTAATTCATCCAAAGAAGAAAACTCACCTCCTCTTTTCAAAATGAAATGCCTTAATTGGATGAATTGCTTACTTTTTCAAACAGATAAAACAATTCTGCGGAAATTTGATGAGAGCATTCGCTGTACATCTTTTCTTCTAGAAGACTATCGTCAAAGGCCTTGGGATCCTCAAAACGAAGGGGAAACCGCCTTTCCGCACCAGGGATGAAAGGACAGTTCTCATCGGCATGATCACAAGTCATCACAGCAGCAAAGTCTTTAGGGGCATTGATAGCATCGTCATAAACCTTTGAAAAAGCGAAAATTGGCTGTTCGTCCTCACTGTAAAAAATAAAATATACTGGATTTTCTCCTTCCTTTTTCACTACCTTAAATCCATCCCGCTGTATGGCTGCCACGGCCCTGGGATTAAAGGCGGTTACCTCTACTCCACCTGAATAGCAGTTGGCATCTATTCCATGATAAGCGGCGGCGGTTTGAGCCCAAATTTGAGAAAATTGACTTCTTCGGCTATTGTGCGTACAAATAAAATTGAGCCGAATCTCCTCTCTTTTCTTCATTTTGGCGCTTAGGTAGGCAGCCATTTCGTCCAAGAGTTGCAGACGCTCGCTTGAAATGGCGGCAAAAGGAAGGTTTGCAATCGTTTCGGTAAGATTCGGGTAAAACAAAGGGGACATTGGCAAAAGGGTTTGGGCTTAACAGCAACCGGAGTTGGTGGTACAAATGCCTCCTCCAGCTAAGGTGGATAGACTTATTTTTGGCTTTTCGGTAGGGATTCCACATTTGTCTTTTGCCAAGCAATCGGTCTGCTTTGCTACCAGGTGAAAAGCCCCAGCATGCACCTCTAGCCCGTAACGACCTAGCGTGTCCCCTTGGTATTCCACATCCACTTCTAGGTCTTCCAAGGCAAGCTTTCGCTCCGCGAGCGCAATGATATCCATCAGCTTGGAGGCGGCAAGGCGGTGATCCACGTCCCCATCTTCCCAAAGCTGGAAGTTGATCGCTGACTCTTGGCGGATGGTTCCTCCACAGTCAATGTAGCGTTTAGACACCTGTCCTACTTCCGTCACGTGAAAGTGGGCAGGCACCTGAGTTCCGTCAGGCAAGGTAAAAGATAGCTTTTCCATGCTAGCGAGTTCGGATTTAATTGCAGAAAGTTTCATAGTGGCAAAATATTAAGTTTAAAATACAAGTATCTTTTCATCAACAACATAAGTTGTCGTCAGGATGATCTGCAAGCTGTGCAAAGAAGTTTTGGAATTGAAGACGAACTTCTTCCCAGCGCTTGCTATCCAAGCAATAATTCACTGTGGTACCCTCAATACTCCCACAAATCAATCCCAGTTCCTTAAGTTCTCTCAAATGTTGAGAAATGGTGGCTTGGGCCAAGCCTAATTCCTGCACGAGTGTACCGTTGATGCAAGAAGTGGTAGCGGCTAAGTGCTGAAGAATGGCGATGCGAGCAGGATGAGCCAATGCTTTGGCTAGTACGGCCAGTTCGTTCTGCTCCATGTCAAATAATGCTGTTTTTGTAACACCCATATCAATCGTAATATTACGATAAATTAAAAAAATGGTTTTACACTAACTTATTAATTTTATAAAAATCATTTGGGAGCTATCACCACCGTCCGAGTAAGTACGGGGGAAACAACAAAATAGCCAAGCACCTCCCCTTTTCCGTTGACAACCCTAATATTGGAAGTGGGATTTTGTGGAGGAGGACTAAAAAGGCCTCCATCACTAAAAAGAAGATTTACCAGCTGGCTTAGGTAGACGAAAGCATCTTTATTCAAACGATACAACTCCATCCTCACTCGGTCATTTTTCTGGAAGGCATAGCCCAATTCCAATCCTTTCTCGAAGACCTGGAGTCCAAAGGTATCGTCAAACAAGAGGTAATCTTCCCGCTGATTCTTTAAAGTATCGTTTTCAATGACACGGATTCGGTATTGGTTATTATCTAGAAAAGGAATCTTTCCATATACTTTAATGAAGTACCCCTCACCGCGAAAAGGCCGATCCTTTTCATAATTCCAAACCACCGAATCCAAGATTGGCGGAGCTAGCATAAGTCCCTCTGATTGATAGGTTTGGCCCTTCCAGTTTACATTAAGTTGATAGGATTCACCTACAATGGCTCGCTCCGATGGAAGAGGCCGATAGGATCGTGTAGCTTCCAAATAGCGAAAAGCAATTTTTCTGCCCGTCTTCAATTCCTTAACAAAGACTTCTGCATCCCTTACCGACTCTTGGTCAAGCGAGTCGTAGTAGTTCTTGGCTAGGGAAATCTTTACTTCATTGGAAATGCCTTGGTCGGTCCAATAGCCCTCAATTACAGGAATCCTCCCTTCTTTTTGGTCCAAATCCAAGATCACCTCTTCTTGGCAAGAGAACAATAGACTAGAAATCAACAGGATTATCCACGTTTTTTTCATCAGAATTGAATGTTGTAGGTGATGGAAGGAAGAAAGGTAAAGAGGTAAGTCATCACCACTCCTGGACGAGCAGAAACAATCTCACCGTCTTCAGGAGAATAGTTCACTTGGTTATTATACAGGATTTTAAAGTCGTAGGAAAATGGATTTTTTCGGCCATAGAGGTTGTATACCCCAAAATTCCAACTCCCTTTCCACTTTCTGCCACGATCGGGGTTTTTCCAGGTAACTGAGGCATCGAGTCGATGGTAATCCGGAAACCTGTTTTCGTTTCGGTAATCCGAGTACAGAGGAACTGACTGATTATCCAGCACATAGGAGCCTACCGGGAAGGAAACTGCCTGTCCAGAAGTATAAACGAAGGTAAACCCAGCAGTCCAGGCGGAGGAAAATTGATGGTTTAGGACCAAAGAAACATCATGGGGACGATCAAAACGAGGATTATAGGCTTCGTTTCTGCTTATTCCATTTATTTGTCTCCAGGCACGAGACCAGGTATATCCTAGCCATCCCGTGGTTTTTCCTTTATTTTTTCGGAACAAAAATTCCGCACCATAGGCCCAACCGCGACCACTCAAAAGCTCCGTTTCCACCTGGTCAGAAAGCAAGATTCTAGCACCATTTCGAAGATCAATTACGTTCTGTAAGTCTTTGTAATACCCTTCGACGGATAGTTCCCATCGGTTTTGATCAAAATTATGAAATACTCCTACTGATACTTGGTCACTTTGAATCGGTCGAATGTATTGATCTGCCAACACCCAGCGATCGATAGGTAGTCCTGCGGAACTATTGGAAGCGATTTGGACGTATTGAAAATTCCTATTGTAAGATATTTTCAACGAAAAATCTGGGCGCATCAAATAGCGCAGCGCAATTCTCGGTTCCAATCCCTGATACCTCTGCATCAATTCGGCAGGGCCAAAAAATAGAGAATCTGAAGGATCCAAATCTGGATTAGGTGCGTTTCCAGGATATTGATATACCTTTCCTTCACCCAGTTGCGCATAGACTCCCTGCCGGAGTCCGAGTTCACCGCTAAGCTTATCGGTAAACTCCCGAGTAAGCCCTAAAAAAGCATTTCCCAATGCCCCTTGGACGCCTTGGGTTTGCTTTCTAATGATCGGATTATTGGGGGATGGTTTAAGATCGGACGGTGCAAAATGGTATAGCTGGCCATGAACACCCCAAAATAAGGTGCTTTTTGAGGCTAGAATTCGAGTCCAAGTGGCCTTTATCCCCGTTTCAGAAAGGGAGTTGGTCCAATCAAATCCATTGTCCTCATTATCAAATTTGACTTGATAGCTGTATCTAGAGTGATAGCCTTGAAGATCAAAGAAAGAACTATCCGAGTTGACTCGATTCCAGTTAAATGCAGAAACCCAATTTTCCCAACCCAAGCCAAACTGACCACTAAGTCCTAAAAAATCACTTCCTTGATAGCTACTGAAGGATAGTTTGTCTTTTTCACTCAGAATAAAGGCAGCCTTTCCATTTAAATCGTAAAAATTGAGCTGGTTGTTTTTGATATCTGGATTGGAGGAAAGTTTCAAAAAAAGGTCCGCATAAGTTCGTCGGCCACTGATCAAAAAGTTTGATTTTTCGCCAAAAATCGAGCCTTGAAGTGTCAATCGAGAAGAAATAGTCCCAATACCTCCTTCTCCACGTATGCGATTTGTTTCGCCTTCCCTCAAGCTGACATCAATCAAAGCGGAGGCTCTTCCTCCATAACTTGCAGGCATGTTGCCTTTGTATAAATCTACTTTTTTGATTCCATCTGGGTTAAATACGGAGAAAATACCAAAAAAATGAGAGGCATTGTAAACAGGAGCTCCATCCACTTGAACTAGATTTTGATCTGCGGATCCTCCCCTTACAAATAGCCCTGCTGTGCCTTCCCCGGCTGACTTTACCCCAGGTAGCAATTGTAAACTTCGCAACAGATCCACCTCTCCAAAAAGCGCTGGAAGTGCTTGGAGAGTTTCCATGGAAAGGGTGGATTTGCCGATCTCCAAATTCTTAACCTGCTCATCTCCTCTCCGTCCCTGAATGAGAACCTCTTCCAACGAAAAATCCTCTGGCTTCAAATAGAAGCGTTGCAACTTGTCTAGGTCACGACCTTGAATGAGGCGCACAGATCGCTCATAACCCAAATAGGAAACAATCAATTGCGTGGGGATTTTGGAGGCTGGTAGTGAAAATCTACCTTCTGTATCGGTAATAGTTCCAGAGGAAGCCTGACTTTCCCAAAAAACATTGGCACCTACAAGAGGTTCAGAAGTATTTGCATCCAACACTAGGCCTTGCAAAAGGCTTCTTTCTTGGGAAATTGCCGAGAATGCCAAGAAAAAGCAGAAGCAGAAACCTAAAAATTTTACTAAAAACATTCGTGGATATATTCTTGGAATCTACTTCCTGAACGAGTTAGGGACATTAATGTTTGTTAATTATGACAGTTCTTTTTAAAAAGGAATCCCTATTTTGGCTAGTTTCTGCATTCAAAGTTAGCTTTATTTCCTAATTTCAGGCCATGATTTGGGCATATCCGGATATCAAACTTACACTACTACTAGCTGGTATCTTCATCCTGCTGTATTTGCTTTACCTAAGTCGTCTTTGGTCCATCAACCGAAAGTTGAAGGTGGAAAAGCAGCGGCTTTTTACCAAGCTAATCATTCGATCTATTTACTTTATCTTGCTTTTAATCGCTTTTGCTGGCCCCTCCATAGGAGATTCTTTCAAGGAAGTAAAGGAAGAAGGCAAAGATATTTTCATTGCTGTTGATCTATCGCAATCCATGATTGCAACAGACATTGCTCCGACTAGGCTCCAAAGGATTCAATTTGAATTAAAGGAATTGCTCAAATCCTTTCCTTCCGACAGAGTTGGGCTGATTATTTTTTCCACTGAATCTTTTCTTCAGTTACCACTCACCTACGACCAAGCCGTAGCCAATCTATACATTGATGGTCTTTCCATAGGATTGGTGCCCAATTTGGGAACCGACCTTAGTACGCCACTTCGGATGGCCTTAGAACGTTTTCAAAATGACCAGAGTCCAGAAAAAAAATCCAGGTCTGTAGTTTTAATTTCAGATGGTGAGCATTTTGGAGATGATTTGGATGAGATTACAGAGGAATTGGGTGACCAAGGAATCAAAGTCTTTTCCATAGGAATAGGAACTGACAGAGGTGGAGAAATGACTCGTGGCAACGGACTTGTAATGGACCCTGACACAGGAAAGCCAGCCTTAACTAAGTTAAACCGTGAGCCTTTGCAATTTATCGCTTCAGAAACAGGAGGTCAATACTTTGAAATCTCGGATCAAGTTCAAGAAATGGGAGGCCTGATTTCAGCAATTGAAACCTTGGAAGGTGGGGTTTCCACTACGCGTATGGTAGAAGCCAGCTCTAATAAGTATTTTTACTTCCTCTTGGCTGCACTTGCCTTGGCCTTGGTGGATATGATTTTACCTATTAAAACAATCAAACTCTGATGAGCGGAATAAAGGGGATTTTCCTTATTTTGTTATTTCTTCCTGCCTCCTGGACAAGGGTAAGCCGTTTGAATGCAGCAATAGATCGAGCAGCTGCAAGCTATGCCGCCACAGAATATGCGCAAGCCATCAAGGATCATCGTGTACTTTTAGAGGAGTTTCAACTGGTGTCCGAGTCCTTAAATTTTAACCTAGGTCTCAGCTACAAATACGCAAATCAACCGGACGAAGCCGCTGCAAACTTTGATAAAGCAAGCCAAAGTGGAATCAAACGCTTGGCCTCTTTTGCATTAAATCAAGGTGGAGTGGTCTTGGGAGAAAAAAAGGACTATCAAGCTGCATTAAGTAAATTTCAATCGGCCTTGATTCTAAATCCATTGAATGAGGAGGCTAGGTACAACTACGAATTGCTAGCTCGATGGCTAAAAAGAGATGAGGAGCGGAAGAATAAAGATGAAAACAGTCCTGAACCTTCGGAGTTTGCGAAGCGTAAGAAAGCAGAGGCGGATCGATTGGTGGAACAATTCCGGTTCAAGGAAGCGTTAACTCTAATGGAAGCAGCTCTTGCTCAGGACGAGACGGTAGCCGCTTACCAGGAATTTATGACAAGTTTAAAAGACATAGTTGAAATAAATGAAAACTAAGCACTCCATTTTCTTTGTATTGGCTTTTTTGCTGCTATTTGCTGGAAAAATACAGGCACAGAGCGCAGGTGAGTTTTTCAATCGTGCTGCTCGCTCTTATGTAAAAACAGCCAAAGAGCAAGCCCTTAAAGAAGTGAATGATGGATTGACGAAGTATCCAAACGATAGCAAGCTGAAGGCCTTAAAGGAAAAGTTGAATCAAGAACAGGAGGAAGAGCAGCAGGAACAAAACCAAGAGCAGCAGCAGCAAAACCAACAAAATCAGGAGCAAAAAGATCCCTCACAAAAGGAAGATTCAAAGTCGGATCAAAAAGATGGGGAACAGACTGACGAGGATAAGGCCAAGGAAGGGCAAAAGGGGGAAAATCCCTCCCAAAAAAGCGAGGAAGCAGGCCAAAATGGAAACAATCAGATGGATGCTGATCTGGCTGATCGCCAAAAAAAAATGGAAGCGATGCGCGAAAAGTTGAAAGGGATGAATTTATCTCCTGAACAAGCTTCACAAATATTGGAATCACTCAATGCAGCGGAATTAAGATATATCCAAGACAATAAAAAGAAAGCAACGCAACGGCCTAAAAAAGGATTGCCCGATTGGTAATTCCTTAGAATTATTCAGCTTCACCTAAACCCAATTAGAGATGAATAAAGAAGTTTATATCCTTGCCGCAGTGCGTACTCCTCTTGGGAGTTTTGGTGGGAAATTGAGCGGTCTCTCAGCGACCGAGCTGGGTAGTATCGCGATTAAAGGCGCATTGGCCAAATCGGGTATTCCCATAGAAGCCGTCAATGAAGTATTTATGGGTAACGTGCTCTCGGCCAATTTGGGTCAGGCACCCGCTCGTCAAGCTTCCATCGGTGCAGGCATTGGCTACCAAGTTCCCTGCACCACAGTCAACAAAGTTTGTGCTTCAGGAATGAAAGCTGTGATGCTCGGAGCACAGTCCATCGAGTTGGGCATCAACGATGTGGTAGTGGCTGGAGGAATGGAAAGCATGTCCAATGTCCCCTACTACGTGCCTAAGGCGCGCTTTGGCTACAAATATGGAAATGCTGAACTGAGCGATGGATTGGTACGAGATGGACTTTTTGAGGTGTATTATAAGTTTCCCATGGGCAACTGTGCCGAAAATACCGCCAAGGAAATGAAGATAAGCCGAGCCGAGCAAGATGCCTATGCCATTCAATCATACCAAAGATCTGCAGCCGCATGGGAAGCAGGAATGTTTGCCGATGAAATCATCCCCGTAGAACTACAGGGTAGAAAAGGAGAAACGATTGTGATTACCGAAGACGAGGAATACAAGAATGTGGTTTTTGATAAAATTTCATCCCTTAAGCCTGTTTTTGATCCGAATGGTACGGTAACTGCTGCAAATGCTTCCACCATGAATGATGGGGCTTCGGCCTTGGTTTTGGCAAGCAAGGAAGTGGTAGAAAAGTACGGATTGAAGCCAATCGCCAAAATCAGAGGCTATGCCGATGCAGCTACCGATCCACTTTGGTTTACAACTGCACCAGCCTTGGCTATTCCCAAAGCCTTGACCCATGCAGGAGTAACTGCTTCCGAAGTTTCCTATTACGAGATCAACGAGGCCTTTGCAGCGGTGGCCCTTGCCAATCAGCGGGAGCTAAACTTAGACAACGATTGCTTGAATGTTTTTGGAGGAGCGGTTGCCCTAGGCCATCCCCTAGGAGCTTCAGGAGCTCGAATCATTAGCACCTTGTGCTCCGTACTTCACAAAAAGGATGGTGGTGTTGGCGTAGCAGGCATCTGCAACGGCGGCGGTGGAGCCTCGGCGATTGTGATTGAGAAGATTTAACGTAGGGAATTCTCACTGAGAGCTAAAGGAATGATTTGATTTAACCCTACTTTCCTAATTGTTTAGCTCGCGCTCTTCTTGGCTACCGCAGTCATGCTTCCAGTCTTTAAAAGACTTTTTTTCTCGCGCAAAGGCGCAGAGCCTGCCTACCGCAAGCAGGACACAAAGAAAGAGACAATTTTTTCCAACAATAAACGCCTAAAGGATATAAAGTCAAAGAACCCCTCTCTTTGCGCCTGCCTTCCGCCCTCTCGCCTTTGCGAGTGATTAAAAAAGATTGCTAGATAAGACGCAAAGAAGTAACCTAGTTACAGTACTTTTGAAATGGATGCCAACATGCTTGGAACAGTACGTTGGTCTAGCTTGGAAAAAGCAAACCATTTTTTTCCTAAATCTTTAAGAGAAGCGCCTAGGTGATAGATTTCTGTTTGATCGATGATTAAAAAACGATCATGGCTTTGGCCAAACAGCTTTACTTGAATTGGTGGATATTGTGCGTTGGCTTTTTGTACGTCCAATTGAAGTTGTTTGGAAATGGTTTTAGTGAGTAGTGTGATAGACACCTTATCGTGCTTTTTGCTCAAATGAACCAGTACGCTTTCATCCACATAATTATCAATTAAGACAATGGATTTTTTGGCACTGCAAATGATTTTTGAAATCAGAGCATAGGCATCAAACACTTGACCCTCATAAAAAACTCCCTGGGTAGGAATTAAATGGGTATTGAGTTGCAGTTCCAGCTGATTAACCTGTGCACCGATAGCCTCCATCCGATCTTCCAATCGGTTCATTCGATTGTTGATGACGTAACCTTTCAGTAAGTAATCTTTTAAAACTCGTGTGGCCCAAATTCGAAACTGTGTGGCACGGCCAGAATTTACCCGATATCCCACTGCTAGAACAGCATCCAAGGAATAGTATTTTATCCTTGTTTTTTGGGTTTTTTGCCTCAATGCGCCGTGCAAAGTGGTATGTTCCAAAATGGAACATACCACTTCTTCATCCAATTCGCCAGAATAGAAGATCGTACTTAAATGCTTGGTGATGGCAGGTCTTTTGGTCCCAAATAGATCGGCTATTTGCTGCTGGGTGAGCCAAATAGTTTCTCTTTTTTCGTCAATTCTGACCTCAACATGCTCAACAAGTTCATCCAATTGATATAAAACTAGTTCGTCTTTCATAAGAGTAAAAAATTAGGTTGAAAAAAAAATAGCAATGACTAGACCATCCTAGGGGACAGATTTCCCAAACACAAAACTGCAAGACTCGGTTAAAATTTGTCCTTGATCTCAGTACCGATAAAAAATCAATGGTGCAGTAATTTACACCATTTTTTGATTTTTTAGGCCAATACGCGCTTTAAAGTGGTATGTTCCAAAATGGAACATACCACTTTAAAGGATTAACTCACTTAAATAAAAGATAAGACTTGAGAATATGGTTCCGACTGATTAAAGCCTTCCTCTAATTGTTGCTTTGTGAGTCAAGTGGTTTCCATTTTTCCATCAATCCTAACCTATACTTGCTCGGTAATAGCACCAAAATGGTAAAAACTAGTTCGTCTTTCCTTTCAGTTTAAAAAAAATAGAATAAATAAAATCGATTGGCACTCCAGTTCTGGTATTAAAATCTCCCAAAACAAATTAGAATTGGAATGTCCTTAACCTACGAAATCGAAAGTTTTAAGGTTCGAAACCAAGCAAAAGAATAAAACAATCATCCAACTCAGTCCTTCGCGCCTTCCATACTTTGCAGCCTGCCCCGCGGAATTGCGGGGAGATATACTTTTTTCACACAAAGCCTAAATATTAGAGGCAGGCAGGGTTCGAAGAGCTTATTTCTCCTCCTGCTCAAGCTCAATGGGAAAACCGGAAGTAAATTCCATCCGTAGGCTATCCTTTTCGGCCAGCACAAACATCGCTTCTACACCAGGTAGGCTTTCTGCTAGCACCTCTGCTTTTTCGGGCCCCATGGCCATAAAGGCAGTAGCTAGGGCATCGGCTTGCGTGGCGGAAGTCGCCAAAACTGACACCGAAACCATCGAATGGCTTACTGGAAAACCTGTGGTCGGGTCAATTAAGTGAGATCTGCGATTGCCTTCTTCATCGATGTAAAATTTACGATAGTTACCTGAGCTACTCAAGGCCAACTGGTTCAAAGTAACCTTAGTCAGCATGGAGTTGGTGATTCCTAACTCCGCCTGAGAAGGATCTTCAATTCCAATCGTCCAATTTTCCCCTCTGGGATTATTTCCTTTTCCCTTCATCTCTCCTCCAATCTCCACCAGGTAGTTGGACACTCCTGCCAGATCCAATACCTCCGCTAACTTGTCGATGGCATAACCCTCTCCTAGTCCAGTAACATCCAATTTTACGCCTTCTTCGACTGCAAAATAGCCGGAATCTGTCACGCTAAGCTTTGATTCAAATCCTACTAACGCCTTTAGCTCCCCTACTTTTGCACTATCCATTTGCTCCCGCTGTTCAAAAGAAAAACCCCAGGCCTTAAATAAGGGAAATAAGGTGGGCTCAAAATAACCTTGACTTTGCAAATGAAACTTTCGGCAAGAATCTAGCATATCCCTGAAGGTGATGGATGGGTCTTTCAAAACCCCATTTAAATTAAAATCTGAAACTTCAGACTCTTGGACATACGAATTCGCTGCCGTATTAATTAGTGCAAAGACCGAATCAAATTGAGTTTGAAAATCCCGATCCGTATCCCCAACTTGGATTCGGTAATAGGTTCCAAAAATCTCACCCTCGTAATTCTTAAAAGCCACTTTAGGCTTGGATTCGCAAGAAGCCAGAACAAGAACTAAAAAAAAGCCAATTAGCCGGGAAGGAAACATACAGATTTTGAGTTTGAAGCCACAAAGTTAGCCCATCCCAACTAAATATAGCAAGGGATGAGGAGTTGAATTTGCTTCTTTGTAATTTTCCACCACAGAAGACTTAAGCCTGCTAAAATCCTGGGTTTTGGATTCGCCCATAGACATTTCCCATGTTCAAATCCATTGTATTTACCTTAATTTTTGGTTTTATATCGTTTTTGACCTTTGGTCAAGACACGCTTCGTACCTACCATCCTGAGGATACGCTGAGGGTCAAAGAAGTGGTAATCCTCATCAATGGCAAAGCAAATGGCCCTGTCAAGCGCTACGATTTGGAGGGGAGATTGGTCGTGATTGGCAGCCTCAAAAATGACCAACGTCATGGCATATTTTACGATGTGGATCCGCAAACAGGAGACACACTTCGGCAAGTAACTTTTCAAAATAACCAGCGACAAGGGGAAGCCTTGAGCTTCTATCCCAATGGTACTCTGCGAGAACGCTCCAACTTCGTATCCAACCAACTGGAAGGTGAGGTTCTTTCTTATTATGAGGACGGTACGCTATCCGAAAAAACTCCTTTCAAAGCCAACAAACCAGAAGGAACCTCCATCAGATACTATCCAAACGGTTCCATAGAGTCCAAAATCGGTTATTTAGCAGGCCAGTTTCATGGCATCCGCGAAGAATACAACGAGTCGGGTACCCTGCTGTACCAAGGCAATTACGAGCGAGGTGTCTTGAATGGAAAAGAAGAAAGTTTTTTCCCAGATGGCAGCTTGCGCTCACGACTCTTTTTCAACTATGGGGATTTGGATGGCCCCTACTTGCTCCAACATCCCAATGGGATGCCTGAGCGGATAGGTATCTACAAAAAAGGAGCTCCTGACGGAGATTTCCTCAGCTATTATCCGGGAGGTGCCCTCAAACAAAAAACCACCTTCTCCAAAGGAATTCCCATCAGCCCAAGTGGTAGCTACTTCGAGTCAGGTAGCCTAATGCAGCAGGAGTTTTATTCCAAAAAAGGAGGGAAAATCAAGCAGGAAAACTACTACCCCTCTGGACAACTCGCCTCTAGCATCCCCTTCCTTAATGACTTGGAAGAAGGCGAAGCTTTACTTTATTACGAAAATGGTAAAATTCAGGAAATCAGAAGATTTAGTAAAGGAAGATTGAATGGGATTCGAGAGTTCTACAATGCGAATGGAGTCCTAGAACGAACGGAAACCTACGAACTTGGAAATAAAATCAATAAATAACTTCCAAGTTCACCGCTAGCCAAATCGATTTTTCTATTTTTGCCCAAACGAATTCTTCATGAGCAAAGCCATTAAAGAAACTCATTTTTCCTTTCCTGCACAGAAAGGCTTTTATAAGGGTAAAGTGCGCGACGTCTACATGTTTGACAAGGAACTTGTCATCGTGGCTTCCGACCGTATCTCTGCCTTTGACGTAGTCCTTCCACGGGCCATTCCTTTTAAAGGACAGGTGCTCAACCAGATTGCTGCCGGCTTTCTTAAGGCAACTGCCGACCTAGTACCCAACTGGGTGATAGCTACTCCGGATCCAAGTGTGACCATTGGCAAGCGCTGTGAGCCCTTCAAGGTGGAAATGGTGATCCGTGGGTACCTCGCTGGGCATGCTGCTCGGGAATATGCTTTGGGTAAGCGAACCCTCTGTGGTGTCCCCATGCCAGAAGGATTAAAAGAAAACGATGCCTTCCCTACCCCAATCATCACCCCGACCACCAAAGCCTCCGAAGGCCATGATGAGGATATCTCCAGAGAAGCCATTTTAGCCAAAGGGATTGTCTCCGAAGAGGATTACCTAGTTTTAGAAAAATACACGCGAGCGCTATTCCAGCGCGGTCAAGAGATGGCCAAGGAAAAAGGGTTGATTCTAGTGGACACCAAATATGAATTTGGCAAAGCAGACGGGAAAATCTACCTCATCGATGAAATCCACACTCCAGATTCTTCCCGCTACTTCTATGCCGAAGGCTATGAAGAAAACCAAAAGCAAGGATTGCCTCAAAAACAATTATCTAAAGAATTTGTCCGTCAATGGCTGATTGCCAATGGCTTCCAAGGAAAAGAGGGTCAGGTAGTGCCAGAAATGAGCGATGAACTTGTAGAAAGCATTTCAGATCGCTACATTGAGTTGTTTGAAAAGATTACCGGGAACGCATTTATTCGCGCAGAAACCACCGACATTGCCACAAGAATTGAAAAAAGTATTTTAGATTACCTTGCCAACTAAGTACACGCACATGAAATATACCATTGATAAAAAAGAGCAGTACGTTGTTTTTTCTCCACTAGAGGAAAAAATTGACTCCCTATTGGCTCCTAAACTAAAGTCTGAACTCCTGACCATCCAGGCGGAGGGCTACAGCAACCTGGTACTCGATATGAGTCAAGTGAATTATGTGGATTCAAGTGGTTTGAGTGCCCTATTGGTGGGCGACCGGGAATTTGGCCGCAATGGAGGGGTCTTTGTGATCTCTGGCGTTCGCGAACACGTAATGAAATTGCTCAAGATTTCCATGCTAGACAAGAAGTTACGCCTCGTAGCCAACTTGGAAGAGGCAAGGGAAGTGGTGTTTATGCATGAGATTGACGGCGGAGAAGACGAGGAGGGTGCTTGAGTCCAGAATTTGAGGTCACCATTCTAGGAAACACCTCCTCCATCCAAATGAATGGAAGAAATCACACTGCCCAAGTCATTCGATTTGGGCAGGAGTTTTTTTTATTGGATTGTGGTGAAGGCACCCAAATTCAATTGCGTAAGTACAAGGTAAAAGCCTCAAAAATTTCAAGCATATTCATCTCTCATCTTCATGGAGATCATTACCTGGGTTTGATTGGGTTGCTATCGAGTTTTCACCTATCCAAGCGAACCGAAGTACTCCGAATTTTTGGCCCAAGAGGCCTAAATGAGATCATTACCACTCATTTTAGATGGAGTCAAACCCGCTTGAATTATCCCTTGGAATTCACTGAAACTACTACAGTAGGAAAATTCACCCTAATCGACCATCCTCAATTCACAGTTTCCAGCTTTCCACTCCAGCACCGCATTCCAACCACCGGATTTATCATTCAAGAAAAGGAAGGTTTGCGCTCGTTGATCAAGGAAAAACTCGAAAAAAGCGCTTTACCCTTGGAAGCCATCCAACGGCTCCGTTTAGGTCATGATTACTTAGCCTCCGATGGCACCCACTACCATGCAAAGGACTATTGCCATCCTTCGGCTTTGTTAAGAAGTTATGCCTTTTGTTCGGATACCACTTTCGATCCATCTTTAATCCCCTATTTCGAAGGGGTGGATCTGCTTTACCATGAAGCCACATTTATGGAAGCAGATAGCCACCGTGCTGCCGAAACCTTTCATTGTACCGCCAAACAAGCGGGGCTACTTGCTCAACATGCTGGCGTTAAAAAATTGCTGCTAGGCCACTTTTCTTCCAGATACCCAGATTTGAATGATTTGTTAGCAGAAGCGCAAACCATTTTTCCCAATTCCCTCTTAAGTGAAGAAGGAATCTGCTACTCCATCCCCACCTCTTATGAATAAATCCCATCAAAGCCGCAAGACCAACCTCTTTGTAATTCTTGGAGCCATCTTCCTAACCAATGCTATTTTGGCTGAAATTATTGGGGTGAAAATCTTCTCTGGAGAGCGTACCCTTGGATTTGATCCTGTTCAATGGACATTCTTTGGGGAGTTTGTGCTGGACTTTAACCTCACTGCTGGGGCTGTGATTTGGCCAGTCGTCTTTATTACTACAGACTTGATCAACGAGTATTTTGGTAAAAAAGGAGTACGGAAAATTAGCTTTTTGACTGCCGCACTCGTCACCTATGTGTTTGTGGTCATCAGCCTAGTGACAGCCCTAGCTCCTGCAGATTTCTGGATGCAGGTCAATGCCAGCATGCCAGACGGAACTGCCTTTGACATCAACTATGCCTTCAATACCATTTTTAGACAAGGACTAGGCATCATTGTAGGTTCCCTTACTGCCTTTTTGCTCGGGCAGCTAATTGATGTGTATGTATTCCAAAAACTCCGAGCAGTCACAGGTTCAAAGATGATCTGGCTTCGTGCCACAGGCTCCACCCTTGTTTCTCAGTTTATCGACTCTTTTGTGGTGCTAGGCATCGCCTTTTATGTGTTTGGCAATTGGTCCCTACCCCAGATCGCTGCTGTTGGCTTGATCAACTATGTGTACAAGTTTAGCGTCGCCTTGGCACTTACACCTTTACTCTACCTAGCACATGGGCTGATTGATTGGTACTTGGGCAAAGATCTTTCTGAAAAAATGACTGAAGAAGCAACGGAAGATAGTTCGTTTTTATAATTAGAGGCAAGAGCCGAGAAACAAGAAATTAG
>SXYU01000147.1 GCA_005788235.1 Cytophagales bacterium | reverse complement strand
GCGTAGGTTCGAATAAAGTATCGGCTGTAGGCATGAATCAGGCGAACCTTCGCACAAGTCAAAAAGGCTTCATCCAGACTTTTAAATGCCCCAGGTTTGAAAATGTCCAAAACAAAGCGAGTGGTCTCCCCTAGCCTTTCACCGATTTGATTCAGGATTCGTTGGGATCGAATGAGGACTTGGGCACCTGCAGCAAAGGCATAGCAATAGGGCAAAGAATAAAATCCAAGTACTGCGAGGTACATATCCCCCTTTTGTTCGAAAAACTCCTGAGCTAGCCGATGCTCTCCTTCAGAAAATTCTTTTTCTTTGTAATGGTAGAATTCAAAATAGAGCCGCAGCTCCTCTGGGAAATATTCAGAAAGCTTAGCTGGAATGACAACCCAAGAATTAATCTCTAAAGCCAGATTAGGTTGAGAGATCAATGCAGCAACAGCTTTATCTGCCAAAGTATCCTGTTTGAGACGTAATTGATCCAAAACAGAACTGTTGTATTGCGTAAGTAGATTCACCTAGCATTAACCAATTAGTTGTCCTTTAGTTACCAAGTGATGCAAATCCAGTACAAGATTTATTTCCTATTTTTCATTTGCCTACTCATTCAGCAGGCAAAACTGTATGCACAGGCATCCACTGACCTTTGGGTAATGGATACAGAAGGCAAGGGAGGAAATCTCAAACTCCTAATTTCTACTGCCAAGCCACTGACCAATCGACCAGAATACGACAATCAGCCGAGTTTTATCAATGATTCCGAGTTGATTTTTTCCGCAGCCGATGACAAAGGCAACAACGACCTGATTCTCTACAGTTTCCGAACCAGCAGATTTACCAACCTGACCCAAACACCAGACCGTAGTGAATTTTCGCCTAGTATGACAGAATGTGGCTCCTATTTTTCGGCCGTTGTAGTCGAGCCAAATGGCACCCAACGGCTTTGGTTGTATCCCGTTGCTGGAGAAGCTCCCGAGCTTTTGTATGAAGACATTTTCCCTGTGGGCTACTACGATTGGTACGATGGAAAAGCGGCACTTTTTGTGCTTGGCGAACCCAATTCCTTGGTCTATGTTCGTGGCAAAGGAAAGGTAGACACCTTGGATACCGATATCGGGAGAACAGTTAAAAAGCGACCAAACACTTCCGAAATCTCCTATTTGGATCGAAAAAAAACCATCGAAACAGATCAGGAAAAAGCATTTAGCATCGCATCGGTCAATTTAAAGACAGGGGAACGAAAGGATTACGGTTTTGCTGTTTCAGGCTCCCAAGATTTTATATGGATAGACAAAAATCACCTCCTGATGGCTAAGGGAAATGAGGTATTCACCAAACATATTCAAGAAAAAAATTGGCATTCCTTTGGAAAAATTGAATCTTCAAGTCATCAAGGAATTACTCGGATGGCTTACAACCCCGATCTCAACAAATTAATTCTTGTGCTCAATAGAACTCAAATTCAAAAAAATGAACCCTAAAATCTATCTATTTGGCCTTTATGCAGGCCTTACCTTGGTTAGTCATTCGCTCTTCGCACAGCTTGAAGATAAGCGTGGTATTGTGCTCAAAGGAGCGCAGCTTGAATTGGTGAAGGATGGTTTTGCCTTTACCGAAGGACCAGCTGTCAATCGTTTTGGAGACATTTATTTCACCGATCAGCCCAATGATAAAATCTACGTATGGAATGCAAATAGCAATCAAGTAAGCCTAGCCAAGGAAGGTACCGGCCGTTCCAATGGCTTGTACTTTCAATTGGATAGCAAACTGATTGCGGCTGCAGACTTAAAAAATGAGTTGGTAGAAATGGACTTACAAACTGGAAAAGAGAAGGTTTTGGTACCTTCCTTTAAAGGCAAAAAATTAAATGGCCCCAACGATGTCTGGGTTCGACCTAGTGGTGGATTGTACTTTACCGATCCCCTGTATCCGCGTCCTTATTGGGAGGGAGTTCGAAGCAAGGAAATGCAGCAAGATGGGCAGCATGTGTATTTCCTATCCGAGGATAGAACTGAACTTTTCCGAGTAACTCAAGATTTAAAGCAACCGAATGGCATCATCGGTACGCCAGATGGAAAGCACCTGTTTGTGGCGGATATAGGGGCCTCCAAAACCTGGAAGTATGATATTCAGGATGATGGATACCTGACCAATAAAACCTTGTTTTGCGAGATGGGATCCGATGGGATGACGATCGATAACAAAGGAAACGTGTACTTAACGGGAAAAGGAGTAACTGTTTTCGATCGAAATGGAGAGCAAATTGCCCATATCCCAGTTCCTGAAGGCTGGACCGCTAATGTCACCTTTGGTACCCTTGAACGCAACGTGTTGTTTATCACCGCATCAGATGCCGTCTACACGCTAAAAATGAAAAGCAGAGGGGTTTGGTAAAAAAATAAGATGCTCTTTTATTCATGTGGAAAAAAACATTTTCTATAAAATTTCAAAACCTTGAAAACAAAAGAATGCCCCTCCTGCGCCATGGAAGTTGAAAATTCGCTTTCGATTTGTCCGATCTGCCAGTTTGAATTTCCAAAACGAGCACCTTGGATTACAGGAATGGCTATTTTTTTACTTGTAGTTTGGTTACTTTCCTACCTGCTTTAATTCCAATACCATGAAAAAACGTTCCTTTTTAAAGTATTTTGCCGCTCTTGGGCTAGGTGGATCCCTACTCCCCTCTGAACTAAAAGCTTTTAATTTCGATGCCTTAGATTGGGATCGAGAGGATATTTGGGATCAGCTACGAGCGGGTTACCGTCTCAAACCCGATTACCTCAACTTTGAGAATGGCTACTACTGCTTTCTTCCAGAGGAATTGCTCGAAAAATACATTGCTCATGTTCGTGAGATCAACTACCAAGCCTCACATTACATGCGTGGGGTGCAGTTTGAAAATAAAGCTAAATCTGCCGCAGCGCTAGCCACTTTGGTAGGTGCTTCGCCCGAGGAAGTGGTCTTGACTCGAAATACGACCGAGTCCTTGGACTTGATTATTTCTGGCTATCCTTGGAAGGCTGGTGATGAGGCGGTCTTTGCCAACCAGGACTATGGCACCATGCAAACCATGTTTGAACTGGCATCCAAACGCTGGGGAATTAAAACGGTAAAAGTGGACATTCCCATGCATCCCCAATCGGATGAAGAGGTAGTAGAAGTCTATCGTCAAGCAATTACAACCAAAACAAAGCTACTGATGGTACCACATATCGTCAATATCACGGGGCATATTCTGCCCGTTCGGAAAATTGCCGACATGGCGCATGCACTTGGAGTTGAAATCATGTTGGACGGCGCGCATGCAGTCGGACATTTTACCTTTAGCATGAAGGAACTGGATTGCGATTATTATGGATCCAGTTTGCACAAGTGGCTAAGTGTCCCCTTAGGAGCAGGCTTGTTATTCGTGAAAAAAGATAAGATTTCGAAAATT
>SXYU01000011.1 GCA_005788235.1 Cytophagales bacterium | reverse complement strand
GCGAGGGATATCCATTTTTGCAGAATACACTTGGGCAGGGGAAAAAAGATCAGGCGATGAACTTCACCAGGCTTATCGTCAACGAGCTTTTGGGCCAGCGTTGGCCTCTGCAGAGCATGAGTTTATCAATGCCTTGGAAGGCCCTGTGGCCGATTGGAAAAATATGTTGTTGGATAACCGAACAGACCGAAATAGTTTGCGGAAACTAGATGACCCCATCAATCAGGCAGTAATTCCCTTACCCAATTTGGATTCTGCGGGGGTATGGACTAAAAAATACCAAGACAAAATTACCAAAGCTGAGGCAAGCAGGCTTCAAGTGGATGAAGTGTTACAACAAATCCAGCTAGCAAAAAAACTTGCTCTCCGTAATACACATCAACTTGAAGTGTATGAGCAGGTGGCCCAGGTGGCTCAATTTTCAAATAGGGCGATCTTGGCACTCGCTGAATATGACGAGCCAAGTGGAGAGAAAAGAGCACAGGCTCAAGCCAAACTCGCGGCAATGGAGGAGGAGTGGGCTTCTATTCAATCTAAAGTGGAGGAAGTTTATGGCAAAACCCGACAGATCAATAAACCTGCTGACTACATTTTGGATCAGGACCATCACAGACACTTAGCCAATCAAGCGCTGAGTTTTTCCAATTGGCAATTTTATGTGGAGACCTTGTTTATAGATAAAGTAAAAAAATAGCTGAATTAATGCGCATCATTTAATTATCTCTTGTGAATTCACAATTTTCCAATTCCAGTTAGAAAGTGCTAGGTCTGATTTTTAAGTATCAAAAAGGGGTATAATTATTCCCTTCTTAATAAGTGTAAACAAAAAAAAGAGTCGCCTATCTTGGACTCAAAAAACACCCCATTTTTGTCTAAATGATGAAAAAAAAGGAGGCCAAGGCCCCCTTTTTTAGTTTAGATTTTTCCTGAAAAATGCGATGGTCGTTTCCCAAGCTGCCTTAGCCGCGGGTTCGTCGTATCGTGGGGTGCTATAGTTGTGAAATCCATGGTTGACCCCAGGATAGTTAATCATTTCAAACTCTTTTCCATTGGCTTTGAGCGCAGCTTCGTAGGCGGGCCAACCTGCATTGACGCGCTCGTCTAGTGCAGCATAGATCACTAGGAGAGGAGCCTTGATTTGGGGCACTTCGCTGACTTCTGGTTGCCCACCGTAATAAGGAACGGCTGCTTTCAGATCTTGGATTCGTACTGCCATCATGTTTGAGATCCAGCCTCCAAAGCAAAAGCCAACCACGCCAACTTTTCCATTGCAGTCGGGATGGGTTTTTAGGAATTCATAGGCGGCAATAAAGTCTTCTAGCATTTCCTCACGGGTACGCTTGGCCTGCATGGCACGGCCCTCGTCGTCATTGCCTGGGTAGCCACCGAGAGGAGTCAAGGCATCTGGGGCAAGGGAAATAAACCCATCCACAGCACACTTTCTTCCCACATCTTCGATGTAGGGATTCAGGCCGCGGTTTTCATGAACTACGATGATGCCTGGAAACTTGCCCTTACCGGTAGGTTTGGACATGAGTGCCTTGATTTGTCCTCCTCCTTTGGGGGAGTTGTACATCAGGTAGTCCGAACTCTGCAGACGCTCGTCGTCTAGTGCAACAGTTCTACCACTAGTGTAGTCGGGCATCATGCTACCCAGCAGGGCTGCAACGGTGATGCCACCGACGGCATAGACGGAAAGCTTTTCGATGAAAGTTCTGCGATCCAACTTGTTGTGGCAGTAGTAGTCGTAGAGGTCAAAGGCCTCCTGCGGTATATCGGCTTTGTTGAGTTTTTCCATGGTCTGAACTAGAGTTAGTTAAGGTAGGAAAAATTAAGCGAGGAAAAAATAAGGGTTACATGTTTGTGGATGAGAAGTTAGAATTTGGCTTCTACTTTCCCCGATACTTCTCTTGCAGCCCCATCAAAAAGTTGCGGAGAACCTGGTCCTTGCACTCGCGGTACTGGGCCTGGGAGGGATTTCGGAAAAAGGCACTCAGTTCATGCTTGCTCAGACGAAAGCCACGCAAACCAAAGATCTCAAGCATCCCTTCTTCCTGTAGGTTCAAGGCAATCTTTAGTTTCCGCAAAATTCCATTGTTGTTGAGCGACTTTTCCACCACTGGTGCAGTACCGGCTCTTTTACCCCGATTCAGGACAATCAGCCCATCTAAAAAATGATTCAGGTCTTTGTCGTAGAGTTTTTTGAAATCTGGATCCTCCTCCTTTTTGAGCCACAGGGCCACTTCCTCAAACGGGATTTCCTTTCCCCCTAGGCCAAAAATTTCCTTCATCTTGTGATCGTGGAAATGAAAAGCGTACCGAAGGGTACGCAGGATATCATTATTGCTCATCGACGCAAAGATCGAAATTTTACCCACATCTATCCCAAGTCACCTCATCTTCCTTATTCGGAAACTCACTGCTGTCAAAACTAGGCTTGAATTTTCCTCCATTCCACCAAAAAAAGCTAGAAAATCTCCTTTCTTTACGACCTTTATACAAGCCAAACCTTACTGACCCTTGTCCACCCAAGTCCTATTCATCACCCCACCCTTTACCCAGCTCAATACGCCCTATCCTTCTACGGCTTACCTGAAAGGGTTTTTGAATACCTTGGGTGTTTCTTCCAAACAGGCGGATTTGGGAATTGAGGTGATGTTGGCCATCCTATCTAAGACCGGCTTAACTCCTATTTTTGAGCAGGCAGAAAAAGTAGATTTCCTCTCGGATAATGCCCTTCGCATCCTTCGGATTCGTGCGCAGTACTTACAAACTATTGGTCCTGTAGTAGATTTTTTGCAAGACAAAAACCCCACGCTCGCCTACCGTATCGCAGAAGGTGATTTTCTACCGGAGGCAGGTCGATTTGAACAGGTAGAGGACATGGATTGGGCTTTTGGGGCACTAGGTATACGGGACAAGGCCCGCTACCTAGCCACACTCTATCTGGAGGATCTAGGCGACCTGATCACCGAAGCCATTGACCCGCATTTTGGATTTACCCGCTATGCGGAGCGTTTGGGTCTATCCGCTCGATCCTTTGACGAACTACATGAAGCGCTGCAGCAGCCTAATAGCTTGGTGGATGAATTGCTCCTCCAAATCTTAGAAGAAAAGATTCAGCGCTACCAGCCCAAATCTGTTGCTTTTTCGGTGCCTTTTCCGGGCAACCTTTACGCCGCCCTTAAGTGTGGACAATACCTCAAAGCCAACCACCCAAAGATTAAAATCTGGATGGGTGGAGGCTACCCAAATACGGAATTGCGCTCACTCAAAGAGCCTCGCGTATTTGATTATGTAGATTACATCTTG
The DNA here is from genome assembly GCA_005788235.1 of Cytophagales bacterium. Lineage (GTDB taxonomy): Bacteria > Bacteroidota > Bacteroidia > Cytophagales > Cyclobacteriaceae > Algoriphagus. The sequence continues at coordinate 1,993 of SXYU01000011.1, read as the reverse complement.
CTCGACGACGGGGAAGCTCCTGTGCTTTTGCTTTTGGAGCACCTTGCAGGAAAACGACTGCATACGGAACTGAAACGTACCTTTCTACGTGTGGATGGTCAAGTGACCTACATGAATAACCTAGCCATCAAAGACCTTCCCCAGCGGGAACTAGGCACTCCAGATTACAGTGATCTTCCACTTTCTTCCTACCTATCGGTCATCGAAGTGGCCAATCCCATGCACCGCCTCTGGAGCGATGGACGCTGGAACAAGCTGACCCTAGCCCATGGTTGCTACTGGGGAAAATGTACCTTTTGCGATGTTTCCCTAGACTACATTGGCCGCTACGAGCCCATCACTGCAGCGCTGCTTTGTGACCGCATTGAAGAGATCATGGCCCAGACGGGAACCAACGGTTTCCATTTTGTCGATGAAGCCGCTCCTCCCGCCTTGATGCGTGAGCTGGCCTATGAAATTCTCCGCCGAGGACTCGTGGTGGTCTGGTGGACCAATATCCGTTTTGAAAGCAGCTTTTCGGCAGACCTTTGCCGCCTTCTGCGTGCCTCGGGTTGCATCGCCGTGTCCGGTGGGCTAGAGGTGGCATCCGATCGACTTCTAGACTTGATCAAAAAAGGAGTGACTGTGCCTCAGGTGGCACAGGTTACCCAACATTTTACCCAGGCGGGAATACTGGTGCATGCTTACCTTATGTATGGCTATCCAACCCAAACGGTTCAGGAAACGGTAGATTCCCTAGAGATGGTTCGGCAGCTCTTTGAGCAGGGAATCATTCAATCGGGTTTCTGGCATCGCTTTGCCATGACCGTGCACAGCCCAGTGGGTCTAAATCCCTCCGCTTTTGGAGTGAAGCGTCTGGACAATCAACTGGGAACATTCGCCAATAACGAGGTGGATTTTGAGGATCCCATCGGGGTGGATCATGGTGCTTTTTCGGAAGGGCTGCGCAAATCTTTGTTCAACTACATGCAAGGAGTAGGCCTGGATCTCCCCTTGAAAAATTGGTTTGACTTCAAGATTCCTTCGACCAGTATCCCTTACAATTACATTGCGCAGCAACTCGAAGAACTTTCCACGAAGCCTTTTAAGGATCACCACCGAGTTTGTTGGCTGGGTAGCGCTCCCAAAATTGAGGAACTAGAGGAGGGTTTATGCGAACTGCTTTTTTCAGGCAAAAAAGAGGATTTTGTCCTTGAGCTTCCGCTTAAATTTGGGCGGTGGGTATTTTGGTTGTTGGAAAAAGCAAGTTATCGCCAACCCACCGTCACCGTCAAGGAAATTCGAGATTCGTATGAGGAGGAGTTGGGTGATTTTGAAGAACTGCTAGATTCCGAAGTCTGGGAACTGTTGGCGGAAAATGGCTTGCTCCTTGTTTAAACTTCGTTTTTCCTAGCTGTGGGGATTTAATTTTTATTGTTGCACAATTCCTATTTAAATCTGTTTGCCTTCCTGTCGACCTATAGCTTCTGGAGGTATTTAGTTTGTAGATAAGAAAAGGCGTTGCTGGTAGCTGAAATTCAAATGGCTTAGGACATTGCCAAAGGCTTCCGCAGCTTCGAGCTGGCGCGCACTTACTTTTTTGGCAAGCAAACGGCAGAGTAGTAAGCCATAAACTCCATTCAAACAGATTTGAATTTCATTCCCGACATCTTCTGTTTGGGCAGCTTCCACTGCCTCAAGCAGGTGAGGTTTGGCAGTATGAAAGGTAGCCACGTAATTGGCATCTGTCTTGAGTAGTTGGTAATGGAGCTCGAGCAGCTGCTGAACTAAGTCTTGGAGTTCTTGAAGGTGGCCTTTTTGCATCAGCTCCTCCTGCTTCATGGACGCTGCTAAGCCAGCAAACCAGCTTTTTATATTCTCCTTTTCCTCCTCAGATACCGGGTAGTGGGAGACCACATACTGGCCTATTTCCTCCATATTCCCTTGGTAAGAGCGAATGAGGTCTTCCATCTGATACATATAGACAAGGTATTCGCCTATATTTTGTGATTTT
>SXYU01000146.1 GCA_005788235.1 Cytophagales bacterium | reverse complement strand
GCGCTTGACCAGTATTCAAAAATTAAATTTAGAGAACCACTACCTTCCATTCCCATGAAAAAGAAAGTGTTATTCATCGACAGAGATGGTACCCTCATCAAAGAGCCCCCTACCGATTTTCAAGTCGATAGCTTAGAGAAACTGGAATTTCTCCCCAAAGCCATTTCTACCCTTCGCAAAATCGCTGAAGAATGTGACTACGAATTGGTGCTGGTGACCAACCAGGATGGAATGGGAACCGATTCTTTTCCAGAAAAGGATTTTTGGCCAGCTCAAAACAAGATGCTGAAGACGCTGGAGCAGGAAAATATCCATTTTGCCGCGATCCACATCGACCGAAGCTTTGAGTTCGAGCAGGCACCAACTCGTAAGCCGAGAACAGGTATGCTCACTGCCTATTTTTCAGAAGACTACGACCTTGCCAATTCGTATGTCATTGGAGATCGAATCACGGACATTCAGCTCGCACAAAACCTAGGTTCAAAGTCTATTTTCTACGGAGAACATCAGGCAGATGCAGTTTTGTCCACTCAAGACTGGGACGAAATCTACACCTTCCTCAAGCTTCCTCCACGGAAAGCGGTCGTACACCGGAAGACCTCCGAAACCGACATTTCCATCAAATTGAACTTGGATGGTTCAGGGGCGTGTTCCATTTCTACAGGACTGCATTTCTTTGACCACATGCTCGAGCAACTGGGTAAGCATGGAAGTACGGATTTATCCATTCAAGTGAAGGGGGACCTTCATATAGACGAACACCACACCATCGAAGATACCGCGCTTGCCTTGGGCGAAGCCTATGCCAAGGCCCTTGGAGACAAAAAGGGAATCTACCGCTATGGATTTTTACTCCCCATGGACGATGCGCTAGCTCAGGTAGCGATCGACTTCGGAGGTAGACCTTGGTGTGTCTGGGATGCAAGCTTTAGTCGTGAAAAAGTGGGTGACGTGCCTACAGAGCTGTTTTTCCACTTCTTCAAATCCTTTTCGGATACAGCCAAGTGCAACTTGAATATCCGCATCACGGGGGACAACGAACACCACAAAATCGAAGCCGCTTTCAAGGGCCTAGCCCGAGCCATCAAGATGGCCGTGCAGCGAGACCCTAGGAACTTAAATCAGTTGCCCAGCACCAAAGGGGTGCTTTGAATAAAATAAAAAGGCCAGAATGAAATTTCATTCTGGCCTTTTTTTAATGTCCCAATAGCCGCTTTTGCAATGCGGCTTTGTAATTGGGAATTGCCTTATCGGAAAGTCCTAAAAACAGGTAAGGCTCGATCAACTCGAGTTCCATCAAATGAAAAACCCCATCGATCTCTACGCCATCCACCCGGGCATAGAGCGTATTTTTGGCGAAGCGGTCTACAAAGGCCTGCGCCGCAGCAAGCAAAGCTTCACTAGGCTCTATGGTTTGGATAGTTCCCCCGTAATAATGCTGCACCCGAAAATCAGCCGCTGCAGGGGTTTTAAGTATCGCATGAGAGAGTTTCTCGTTGAAGAAAATAAGGGAGTACTCCCCAACCTGCTCAATTTCTGGAATAAAGGGCTGCACCAAAAAATCTTCTTTCTGGAGTAAATTTTCAATTTTTTCTTCCATCCCTGACTCGGCCCCACGCACCACTTTGAGCGTATTCTTTGCTCCCCCACTGACGAGAGGCTTAACCACCAATTTGTCTGCGTTCAACTCGGCATGCAATTGATCCAAAACTGGCTTACTACCTTTGGGAAGGATCTTTCCTGCAATGCAGGGAAATCCTTGGGACTCAATTTCCATTAGGTAGGTTTTGGAGGAGTTCCAACGTAGCGTAGGCACCTCATTCAACACTTGTACGCCTAACCTTTCCAAGGTATCCAACCAAACCAAAAATTCGGGATAAAAATCAAAATAATCCCAAGTCGACTTGATTAGTACGTGGGTAAATGCAGACCAATCCACCTCAGGAGCTGACCAGGGATGGATCTGATGCGCAATACCCATCTCGGACAAGATTGTGGACAACAAGGCATCTTCGTCAATGGTATTGGCATCATAGGCTCCAGTGGAGTAGTAACTGGCTATGGCGACGTGTAGGGGCATGCTTTTTTTCTGCAAAACTAGCATTTCCTTTTTTTCGTAGCGGCTTTTCTTCAAAAATCCAATTGAAAGCTTATTTTTGGATATTAAACCTATTATGAGCCACCGCAAACTCGTCATCGTCCCCACTTTCAATGAGCTGGAAAATATCAGTGACATGGTGCAAACCGTGATGGAATTGGAGGGGAATTTTGAGTTACTCATCATTGACGACGGCTCTCCCGACGGAACTGCCGGAGTAGTAAAAGGCCTTCAAAAATCATTTGATGGGAGACTTCACTTAATGGAACGAGTAGGAAAATTGGGATTGGGCACTGCCTACATTACCGGATTCCGCTGGGCGCTGGAAAGAGATTACGACTTTATTTTTGAGATGGATTGTGATTTTTCACACGATCCCAAGGACCTTATTCGACTCTACCAAGGTATCAAAAATCGAGACTATGATTTAGCCATAGGGTCCCGCTACATCACCGGTGTAAACGTGGTCAATTGGCCCATGGGAAGGGTGCTGATGTCCTACTTTGCGAGCAAATACGTGAATTTTGTAACCGGCCTACCCATCCACGATGCTACGGCAGGTTTCAAGTGCTACCACCGCTCGGTGCTGGAAGGTATCCAATTGGATGCTATCCAATTTATCGGCTACGCCTTCCAAATCGAGATGAAGTTTACCGCCTGGAAATTGGGTTTTAAATTG
>SXYU01000145.1 GCA_005788235.1 Cytophagales bacterium | reverse complement strand
TACCGGTACGGCAGGAAGAATCGTATTTAACACAACTACCTCGGCTACCATCCTAGGGCAAATTAAATTCAACAATTCCAGTACGGGTAACCTGCATACCAGTATCCAACTGGGTACCAAAGAAATTGTAGCAGGAAATCAATAATGGGAGGGAATAAGCAATCCGCTTGAAGTGTATCCGTACTGAAGCTTGTCAATTATCAAATCAAAATAGGAAATAACTCCCAGAATCTGGGGTTTAGCATGTAATTGAAGAATCACTAGAAAACAGGCGTTAATTTCATTCCAAACAAGTAATCCTAAGTCATGAAAACCATCCAATTAACCGATACCCTAACCCTTCCCTGTGGTGCTATTCTTAAGAATAGAATTGGTAAGTCCGCCATGAGTGAGAACATGGGCTCCCGTGGATACACGTCTAATGAGAAATTTAACCGATTGTATGCCCGCTGGGCAGAAGGGGGAATAGGCTTATTGATCACGGGAAATGTCATGGTGGATCGTTTTGCCTTGGGAGAAGCGCACAATGTGGTCATCGAACAAGGAATTCAAGATGCAAACCTGCCCCTTTGGGCGGCTGCAGGAAGAAAAGAAGGCACCCACATCTGGGTACAACTGAATCATCCAGGGAAGCAATCTCCTAAATTTTTGAGTAAGGAGCCGGTAGCACCTTCTGCTATCCCGCTGAAGAAACCTTTGGATCGTCTATTCAATACCCCAAGGGCATTGAGTGAAGAAGAGATACTCGACATTATTGCGCGATTTGCTTATGCTGCAAAAGTCTGCAAAGCGAGCGGCTTTACCGGAGTACAGATTCATGGAGCACATGGGTATTTGGTCAGCCAGTTTTTATCTCCTACGCACAACCAACGCGAAGATCATTGGGGAGGGAGCCTTGAAAATCGTATGCGCTTTGTCAAAGAAGTGTACCTGGCCATCCGCAAGGAAGTAGGTGATTCCTTTCCGGTTGGCATCAAGTTAAACTCAGCAGATTTCCAGAAAGGTGGATTTACCCAAGAGGACTCTAGGGAAGTTATCAAACAATTGAGTGTCTTGGGAATGGATTTGATTGAAATATCTGGAGGTACTTACGAAGCTCCGGCCATGATGGGTGCTGCGCAAAAAGAGTCTACCAAGACGCGCGAAGCCTATTTTTTAACCTATTGTGAGGAGGTTCGGAAACTGGTTCACAGTCCACTGATGCTTACTGGTGGATTTCGCTCTGCTCAAGGAATGAATGCAGCCTTGGAATCCGGAGTCTGCGATGTAATTGGAATTGCCCGTTCGCTGGCGATTCAGCCCGATTTTCCGAATCAATTGTTGTTAGGCGCAGCAGTTACAAGCCAGGTAAAGCCCTTGACCACAGGTTGGAAATTTTTGGATAAAACCTTCCCCTTGGAAATCATTTGGTACACGGATCAACTCCACTTGATGGGTGAGGGCAAAAATCCCAATTCCAAAAAATCAGCCCTAGGATCGGTTCTCAGCATGGTGTACAAACTGGGAAAAAACTCGATAAAAAAGGTGCGTTAGACCAATTTTTTACCTACCCAAGAGCATCGTTCGTGTGATCTGCTGGTTGTTATTTTGCAAGCGTGCATAATATATTCCAGGCGGAAAACCTTCATTTTCAAAAGTGATTTTATGATTCCCTGGTGTCACTTCTTTGTCAAGAAGCGTTTTTATAAGTTTCCCTTCTGTGGAAAAAACCTGAATCAACACATAGCCACCTTGGGTTTGGTAGGATAGGGTAGTGGAATACTGGAATGGATTGGGATAGTTGGTCAGAACAAGTGTGGTTTCGCTGCTCGGATAACTATCAGGATTACTGGATACACAGGGTGCCGAACTTTTGATGACTTGAAGATTTTGAAAGTTTTTAAGCATCACGTTCTCCAAAGTGATATCTGGAACACAAAACCACTGCTTGAGTAGAGATGCATAGACCGACCTAAAGTCAAATTGCATGGGCACATTGTCGGAGGCGGTGGTAATTAGCGGGATTTCAGGACTATTTCCTAAGACATCAGATTTTGCATAGTGGCCAAAAACGAACAAGGGAGCAGCCGCTCCGTGATCTGTACCACCACTGCTATTTGACTTTATTCTTCTTCCAAATTCTGAAAACGTCATCCCAATGACACGCTTGTGGGCATTTAGGAAGTTAAGGTCATCCATAAAGGCTTTAATTCCCTCAGAGACTCTTTTTAGCAGTAAAGCATGGGCACCCGTGTCGGTGGCAGAGGCAATAACTTGTTGGGCGTGGGTGTCAAAACCTCCCAAGCTCACCATGTAAATTCGTGTTTTTAGACCTCCAGCGATTAGTCTAGCTACTATTTTTAATTGATCTGCTAGCGGATTGCCAGTGGGGTATCCAGAAAACTGTTTGGTAACTTTGGCAGCTGCATTTTTGATTGCAGCTCCGTATTGTGTGGTCTGCTGAGCCACTTGACGGATGTAGGTAAGCTCTTTTCCCCCTCGGGTATTCGGAGAGGATCCTTGGATACCATTGATGAGGTTGTAGAAATTTACCGGATCAGAAATCGCCATTCCCATATTGACAGAGGGTCCCTGCATGGCAGGGGAGACGAAGGAACCGATTTGAATAGCCAATGGATCTGGCATCACTGCATTGGGATAACCAGTAGGAAACCCTTCATATTCTTCAGCCAAATAACGCCCAGTCCAACCAGAGTTGATGTATTTGTTGGAGTCTGAGGCACTCATCCAGATGTCTGTCGCTCGAAAGTGGGAAAAGTTGGG
>SXYU01000144.1 GCA_005788235.1 Cytophagales bacterium | reverse complement strand
GGTAAGCTAGCGGACAAACACGGCAAGCTGCAAATCTTCACCATTTTCATGGTTCTCAATCTGATTCCAATTGCGATTATTACCCATCTAGGGCTGACTCCGATTGCCTTGGTGCTTGTGGTGACTACTTTCTTTTTTGTGACCTCTAATGGTCGTTATGTCCCCGCTGCGGCTCTGGTGACCGGTACAGCTCAGCCCGAAAATCGAGGGAGTTTTTTAAGTTTCAATTCTGCCGTGCAGCAGCTGGCAGCTGGCTTTGCTTCCTTGCTTGCAGGCTTCTTGATTGGAGAGAATGAATTGGGCCAATTGACTAATTTTAATTACGTGGGCTACCTGGCGATTTTCTTCAGCCTAATCTGCATTCCCTTGGCTCGGCGGATTAAAGTGGTCAGCTAAAACAAAACGCCTCCAAAAATCAAATTCTTGGAGGCGTTTTGTTTGCATAGCTTTCCTTAAAACTCAGCGTTTCCTGGTGTTCTTGGGAAGGCAATGACATCGCGGATATTGCCCATGCCTGTGACAAACAATACCATGCGCTCAAATCCGAGTCCAAAGCCAGCGTGTGGCGTAGCGCCAAATCTCCTCGTGTCAAGGTACCAACTGAGTTCTTCGGTTGGAATGTGCATTTCTCCCATACGTTGGCTGAGCTTATCTAGCCGCTCTTCCCGCTGAGAGCCACCTACGATTTCTCCAATGCTAGGAAATAAGATATCCATGGCAGCTACTGTTTTTCCATCCACATTTTGACGCATGTAGAAGGCCTTGATGCCTTTCGGGTAGTCGGTGAGGATGACTGGTTTTTTGAAGTGCTTTTCAACCAAGTAGCGCTCGTGTTCGGATTGTAAATCTGTGCCCCATTCCTCGATGAGGTAGGAGAATTTCTTCTTTTTGTTGTAGTTGGAGTTCCGTAGGATATCGATTGCCTCGGTGTAGGTAAGGCGCACAAAGTCGTTTTCGACTACAAACTTCAATTTATCCAGAAGGCCCAAATCTGCCCGTTGTTCGGTAGGCTTGGTTTGCTCCTCTTCTGCAGCCCGTTGGTCCAAAAAGGCCAGGTCCTCAGCGCAATGGTCAAGTGCGTAGCGAATGATGTATTTCAAGAAGTCTTCGGCCAAGTTCTGGTTATCCTCGGCGTCATAGAAGGCCATTTCAGGTTCAATCATCCAGAACTCTGCCAAGTGGCGTGTGGTGTTTGAATTTTCCGCACGGAAGGTAGGTCCAAAGGTGTATACCTCTGCCAAGGCCATGGCTGCCAATTCCCCTTCGAGCTGACCCGAAACAGTCAGGTTGGTTTCCCGCTCAAAAAAGTCCTGGCTGTAGTCAATCTTCCCATCTTCGGTTTTGGGAGGATTGCTTAGGTTGAGGGTGGTTACCTTGAAGGTTTCCCCGGCGCCTTCCGCATCGGAAGCTGTGATGATCGGCGTATGGATGTAGAAAAATCCTTTGGTGTTGAAATAGGTATGAACTGCATAAGCTAATGCGTGGCGTACACGAAAGACTGCTCCAAAGGTGTTGGTTCGCATGCGCAGGTGTGCGATTTCACGAAGAAATTCCAGGGAGTGTTTTTTAGGCTGCAGGGGATATTTTTCTGGGTCTGATTCGCCCAAAACTTCGATGTGTGCCGCATTTAGTTCAGATTGTTGACCAGCACCTTGGGAGGCAATCACAGTACCTGTGATTTTCAAACATGCGCCAGTGCTGCACTTTTTGAGTACCTCATCGGCGATGATATTGGGGTCTGCTACTACCTGGTAATTGGTAATGATGGAACCGTCATTGAGCGCAATAAAAGAAACATTTTTATTGCTTCGCTTGGTACGTACCCAACCCATAAGGGTGAGTTCTTGTCCGATCAAGTCTTGTTCCAGGATGGTCTTGATTTTGACCCGTTTGTTAAATGCCATTTGTGTTGGGGTAGAGGAAGGTGAAGGCCGCCTTTTTAATTTTAGTGGAATGCAAAAAAACGATTAAATCACCTTTTTATCAAAAAATTGACGCTTTTTCCTAAATTTGACTGAATTGTTTTCTTCGGAAACTACTCTTTTTTCGCAAATAAGTGGTTTGAATCATTTCAATGCAAAAGTTAACCCTTTCTCAATCACTCTCTCAAAAACTTTCGCCGCAGCAGATTCAGTTTATCAAGCTGCTGCAGGTGCCCACGGCAGAGCTAGATGCTCGTATCGAAGAAGAACTTGAAATCAATCCTGCCCTGGAGGAAGGAAAGGTAGAGGACAGTGAATCTTCTGGAGAGGAGGATTTTGATGAGGGCTATGGAGATGAGTTTGGAAGTGATTCAGGTGAGGTCAATGTAGACGACTATTTGGAGGACGACTATGGAGGCTACAAGATGCAGGGGGATGGCAACTATAACCCAGACGATGAGGATCGGGAAATTCCTTTTTCAGCACCAAGTTCGCTACACGAACAATTGATTACGCAATTAAATTTTTTGAAGCTGGATGAGCGGCAGCGACTCATCGGAGAGCAACTGATAGGGAGCATTGAGAACGATGGTTATATCCGACGCGAATTAACCTCTATCATCAATGACCTGGCTTTTTCCCAGAATGTGGAAACTGACTTAGATGAGCTCGAAGAAATTCTCCGCAAAATCCAGACCTTCGATCCGGCAGGTATTGCCGCTCGAAGCTTGCAAGAGTGCTTGATTATCCAGTTGGAGCGCAAGGAGCATCCCGATGATCCCACCGTGAAGCATGCCTTGGCAATTATTCAGGATTGCTTTGAAGAGTTTACCAAAAAGCATTATCCAAAAATTCAAAAACGACTCAACTTGGATGAGGAGGAAATCAAGGAAGCTGTGCAGCTCATTACGAGACTCAATCCAAAGCCTGGAGGAGTTGCAGATGGCTTAGTGCTCACCCAATATGTTATCCCAGACTTTATATTGACTACCAGTGGAGGAAAGTTTGAGGTATTGTTGAATTCAAAAAATGCTCCAGAGCTTCGGATCTCACGTTCTTACTCGGAGCTTTTTGACACTTACGACAAGAGCGACAAGAAGGATAAAAAACTCAAAGAGACGGTATCTTTTGTAAAGCAGAAGTTGGACTCTGCCAAGTGGTTTATTGATGCGATCAAACAGCGGCAAAATACCTTACTGCGGACTATGGAGGCAATTCTTCAGTACCAAACTCCTTTTTTTGTAGATGGGGATGAGGCAGCGCTGCGTCCCATGATCTTAAAAGACATTGCTGAAAAAATCGATATGGATATCTCCACTGTCTCTCGGGTAGCGAATAGTAAGTCCATTCAAACTGAATTTGGCGTGTTTCCCTTGAAGTATTTTTTCTCGGAGGGAATTGCTACCGATAGTGGAGAGGATGTCAGTAACCGGGAAGTGAAATCGGTACTTCAGGGCATGGTAGATGCAGAAGATAAAAAGAAGCCCTTGTCCGACGATAAGTTGGTGAAGATGTTGAACAAAAAAGGCTACAATATTGCCCGCCGTACAGTTGCTAAGTACCGGGAGCAGCTTCAGATTCCGGTGGCTAGACTACGAAAAGAACTCTAGTGGTACGGACACTGGCGCTCCTGCTTTCGGTGGTGTTTCAACCTTTACTAATGCCATCTTTGGTGTTTAGCTTACTTTTTTTCGGGGTACCTCAGGCGAGTAGCATTCCTGAATCTTTTAAGGTCCGTCTATTTTATTTGATTGTTAGTTCGACCTTACTGATTCCCATAGTCTTGATGCTAGGCCTTCGCTGGTCTGGTTTGATAAAAAGTTTACATTTCGAGGAGAAAACAGACCGAAGGACTCCGTTTATTTTGGTTACGGTTTTTTACCTGCTGACCACCTATTTTTTGATGGGGAAGACCGAGCTGGATCCTATTTTGTGGCAGGGGATGGGGGTCATAACCTGTTCAGTTGTCTTGCTTACGGGGGTTACTTTTTTTTGGAAGATGTCGGCGCACATGACTGGTATTGGTGGGCTGTTGGCTGTATTAGGGGTCTTGGGGATTTATTTTCCCTCCTTGGGTCTGGCTTACCTTCTGGTGGTAGTCTTTGTAGTGGGAGGCTTGGTAGCCTCTGCACGATTGTATTTGGATGCCCATAGTCCTGCTCAAGTTTATGTGGGTCTATTGGTGGGCTTTGTCACCTGTTGGTTGGGCTTTATGTGGATTTATGGATTTTAAATCAGCTTAGTATTACAAACCAAGCAGCCGATTAAAAAAAAACTCCCTTCATTGAGGGAGTTTTGAAGATACCAGTTGTGGATAGGTTCTTTTTAGAAAAGTCCGATAGCTAGGCCAAAGCTAATTTGATTGGCGGCTGTCTTGAATGGACCTCTGTCAGCTTGCCACATCGGATTAAGGTAGTAGGTTGACCATACATAAAACCCTGGGCTTCCAGCTTTAAAGTTTAGACCATAGCGAATTTTTTCTAATCCGTAGTTTTCGGATTGTTTGACTTTAACTATTCCGGTGGTAGGGGAATCGTAGGAAACTTTCGTATGCGCTTGGTAAAGATATCCTACTCGGGCGCCGAGGCTTACACGAAAACTTTTACTATAGTCCTTTTTATTAAAGTTGTACTGCAGATCCACTGGTACTTCCACATAATTGACGGCTAGGTTGTTGGTTTTGATGTCGATGGTGGTTCCATAGACGCTTTTCACTTCTTTCAATACGGAAGATTCAGCGCCTAGTGTGCTACTTCTAAATAAGTTTTCATCGTCTTTGAAGGAAAATTTATTGGTAGCGAGTCCAATGCCTGGGCTGAGCACGAATCCAGACTGATCCCCAAAAATCTTGAATGGTTTTTGATAGAAGACGTTGAAGGTTCGTGAACCAAATAAATTAAGTACTAAGTCGGCGGGTCTATTGGTCAATTGGTTGAGGCCAAACTCAATACTTAAGTCATTAGGGATGTTTGGTCGACCACCAATAGGCGTTTTGGGAGTGGTAGGAGCGGAATCTTGTGCTTGAGCATTTAGTGTAAATGCTAAGATGGCAAGCGTGAGTAATTTTTTCATCAAAGAAGCTTCTTTCAAGAGGATGTGGGCAAAAATATAAAATTCGCAAGGATTTACTCGCTTACTTGGCTTAATTATTATTAATTGGGGGATGGATAATTCTAGGATTTATGGAATTCTTCAGGAGAACTTTTTGGAGGGAAAAAATTATTACATACTTTTGCAACTCGATCTGGCTTCGTAGCTCAACTGAATAGAGCACCTGATTACGGCTCAGGAGGTTTCAAGTTTGAATCTTGACGAGGTCACTAGCCCTATCTTCTAAGAAGTTAGGGCTTTTTTATCTGGATCAGTAAGGTAATCTATTAAATTATCTGAAAATTTATTTATTACAAAAAAAAGCAGCCCGAAGGCTGCTTTTTGAGTTTTAGTGTGCTGCTGAAGCGGCGGGTTTGACACCGCGCTGCCAGATAAAGAAGATCACAAAGAGTACAATCAAGATGCCTGGGAAAAGCATCATTTTTTCTAGAGTCGCTTGACCTGCTGCCAGCTCTAGGGAATCACCCACCAAGCCTGCTGCACTTTGTGCTGCCCTTGAATCATCAATCCAACTTCCAATAATTGGCTGGAAGATTGCGGTAGAAAACATGCCTAATCCTCCAATAATGGACATTCCCAAGGCTCCAGAAAGCGGCACACGCTGGGCTACAGCACCGACCATCACCGGCCAGAAATAACATACCCCAAGCGCAAAGATCAGTGCAGCCACATAAGACATATTGCCCGTCACCGTGCTAAACAAGAAGATGCCAATAGTCGTGAAGATAGCGCCTCCCAAGAGTACACCTGTCTGTCCCAAGGCTTTCACCACAGGACCAGCAAAGAATCGTCCGATGGCCATTACGCCAGTGGTCAGGGCAAGGATCAACATACCTGAAGCACCGCTTTGGCTCAACACGATATTGGCCCACTGCTGCGGTCCAAATTCAGAGATAGCAGTCAAGGCCATCGCACAGAATAGGAAGATAAACACAGGACTAAACATGGCTTTTAAGTTGGAACCAACCGATGTTACGCCTTCTACGGAAGGCTTAGGGAAGCTTTTACCAAAGAAAAGCACGGCATAAGCAATGGTTGGAACCATCATCACCCAAACTTGAGTTTGCCATGCAAAGCCTCCATCGGTCATGAATTTGGATACCAAGCTTCCCAAAACGATGCCACCTGGGAACCACATGTGGAAGCGATTGAGCATTTTGTTTAGCGTAGTACCTGAATACATATCTGCGATCATCGGATTACAAGCAGCCTCAGTACAGCCATTACCGAAACCGATAAATAGCGTGGATACCAATAAGGTGGTGTAACCATCCGCAAAGATGGTCATCAGAATCCCAAGGGTGTGGGTCACAAATGCAATGCGCATGATGTTGGCTGGGCCAACAATGTGGTAAAAAAGACCTCCAAGAATCATGGAGATAGGAAATCCTAAAAACCACATGGAGTTAATAAAGCCTAATTGCTCAGCATTTAAGCCGAATTGTTCTCCCAGTTGGGGAAGGATACCCGCTCGAATAGAGAAGGAAAGTGCGGTGGTGATGAGCGCCAAACAACTTGCGTTGAATAGGGCGCTTCGGTTGATGTTTTCTGTCAT
>SXYU01000143.1 GCA_005788235.1 Cytophagales bacterium | reverse complement strand
ACCTCATTTGCGTAGGGAGCGAGAAGAAGGCGAATTGGAAAATCAAATTTGGGGAGGCGGAGTTCTACGAATCCGGAATCCGATTGGCTGATTTCCATTCCTCCATCCAAGACGCCACAAGGGATGATGCTGTCGTATCGGCTGTAAAAAAGAATGCCTAATTCTCGTGCCAATGGATCTGGTGCTTCTACAAATTGGCTGCTATCGTGATTGCCTGAAATAGCCACTACTGGCCGCATTCCATTTTTGGAAAGCCGGCGAAGCGTTTTGTACAGCAGTTCTACCGCCTCATGACTTGGATTGAAGGTGTCAAAAATATCCCCAGCCAAAAGCACAAGGTCTACCTCCTCCTGGTCTGCAATTTGGCAGATTTCCTCCAAAACCAATTTCTGTTCGGCAATGCGGGAGTACTCTTGGAGTCGTTTGCCTAGATGCCAGTCCGCAGTATGTAGAATTTTTAGCATGAGTTAGATTTACAGGATGCGCCATTTAAAAAAATGGATTCAGAATATGCTTTGCTGTCTATTTCGTTCGAATATAGGGGGAGGAAAGGATTTGATCCAATTGATAAAAACTGCTTTGACAGAAATTGGCATCTTTCTTGATAATTTCTAATGAATCGTAACTTTTCAACATGATTTTCAGATACTTATTTATTTGGTTTTTATTTTTTTTCAGCTTCCAAGCTGAAGCACAAATAGACTCTTTATTAATTGAAAAAGGGGTGGCAAGTTATTATGGCGGAAAATTCCACGGCCGTCGCACTGCAAATGGTGAGATATTCAATAAGGAAAGTTTAACAGCTGCACATAAAATTTTACCTTTTGGAACGGTAGTGAAAGTAACAAATCTAAAGCGAAACACTTCCGTCGTTGTGCGAATAAATGATCGATTGCCAAAAAATTCAAAAAGGCAAATTGACCTTTCCCAAGGCGCTGCTGGAGTGTTGGGAATGCTCCGTGATGGAATTGGCAATGTGCGAATTGAAGCGATAGACTTAGATCAACTCTACAAATTAATCAAATATTTCGAAGGAAGGCCACATCCCAATATTAGGCTCAGGCCCTATTACAGGGCAATAGAAATTCCGCAAACAATTACTCGTAAGTTTTATAATTAGATAATAGTCAGCCATCAATTATACTTTTTCAGGCTCTGGATGTATCCACGGACCGCGATAAGGTCTTCGTAATTTTTTGGTTGCTTCCGGATCATTGAGCACAGTACGGGTACGGGGTTCGTAGTGCAGAGGTCGGCCCCCAAGTTCCATGGAAATATTTGCCAAGATGCAGGCAGCGGTGGAAATATGCCCTTCTTCTACATCTGCGATTGGTAATAAGTCTTTATCAATAGCCTCCAGCCAGTCTTTCATGTGGAGGCGAGTCGCAGGTGCTGCATTCAGTTCAATGCGATCTTCGCTGAGGTCTTCTGGATACTGTTCCCTTTCAAAAACACAGTCGAAGTGTATTTTCTCGGCTTTAGCATCGTAAGGAATGTAATCCGCTTGCATGGTGCTCCCTGCAAGCATCCCTTTTTCCCCATAGATTTTGAATGCCCATGGATAAGCTGGGTCGGGCGCATTTCCCCAGGTGCGGTGTTGCCAAACCACATTCAGCTCGGGAAATTCAAAGATGGCAGTTTGGGTATCTGCAATATTTGATTTGCCTTCTTTCTGCATATAAATCCCACCTGTAGCTGTAACTTGAGTAGGCCAGCCCAGCTTGAGCATCCAGCGTACCGTATCCAGCATGTGTACGCACATGTCACCAGGAATGCCATTGCCATATTCCATAAAGGTTCTCCACCAACGAGTGTGGGGCAATCCATCATAGGGGCGCATTGGAGCGGGTCCAGTCCATAAGTCGTAATTCAAAAAGTCAGGAACGGGCTCCACAGCTGGGTTACCATTAGCACGCATGTGGAAGTAGCAGCATACTTCAGCATGACTGATTTTACCCAGTAGTCCACCGTCAATAATTTGTTTTTTTGCTGAGATCAAATGTGGGGTGCTTTTTCGTTGGGTGCCAATCTGGCAAACGCGCTTGTACTTTCGCGCTGCCGCCACGATCGCTTCTCCTTCGATGATGTCTACTGAAATCGGCTTTTGGAGGTACACATGCGCACCTGACTTCATCGCATCAATGGCCTGTAAGGCATGCCAATGGTCCGGTGAACCAATCACAACCAAATCACAAGCATGGGTTTTGAGCAGTTCTCGGTAATCCTCAAATAGTTCGGGAACTTTCTTTGATTTTTGACGCTGGGCCACGAGTTCGCCTGCTGCAGTCAACATTTTTTTGTCTACATCACAAAGCGCTACCACCTCCACATCGGCTACTTGAATCAATCTAAATAGGTCGGATTTCCCGTACCAACCCGCACCAATTAAGGCTACTTTTAAGGGTCCTGACTTGGTATTAAAATCCATACCCAATAGGCCAAAGCTTGCTAGGGTCATGAGAGCGCTGGAGCCTTTCAGAAATTCTCTTCGATTCAATTCGTTCATTTGTGTGCCAATTTGATTGTAGAACATGAATATACAAAAAGCAGCATTTTATACAAACTGGTTTTGGAAGAATAGTCAAGTAAGTCCCGAGATACAAATAGGCTAGTTTCCAGGATGATAAACGCGCTTTGCATTCTGAAGTACGATTTTTTTATCCAAAGTCATGGGCTTCAGTTTCCGCGCCACAAAACGCTCCATCTGGTCGGCATAGTGAGGCGAATCGGGGCGGTTGCTCGCCCCATAGACATTGATGCTTTCTAGTACTGGTAAGCCCTTTCCGAATCGAGCCATCAAGATGTAAGACTCCCCTTGAGCTGCTTTTCGCATGCCTTTTTCCCAAGCCGTAGAGCGGATGGTGGTGAGTACGTCATCGATCCCCCAAAGCGGAACTACTTTATCCCCACGAACCAGCTTCTGGTATTCCCCAAGTTGTACCAGCTCCTTTCCAAAATAAGTTTGAAAGTGAGTTTTGGCTGCTTTTAAACATTGAACGGCTTCTTTTTCCGAAATCACCGTTTCAATGGATCTTCCTGTCTTGGTAAACTCGTCCCACCAGTAATAGTAAACAAAGGCAAAAAGTGCTGCTCCTTCACTTTTGACATCGGCTTCCTTATTCCAATTTCTAAGTGCATTAATTTGATCCTTTAGTTCTGGATAAGTTTCAGGA
Organism: Cytophagales bacterium; assembly: GCA_005788235.1. Taxonomy (GTDB): domain Bacteria; phylum Bacteroidota; class Bacteroidia; order Cytophagales; family Cyclobacteriaceae; genus Algoriphagus. The sequence continues at coordinate 6,455 of SXYU01000143.1, read as the reverse complement.
TTGAGGGTAAAGAGAGCAAGTAAATTAGTACGGAAAGCCAGGTTTTTAGGCAGTGTCTGGTCGAATTTGATCTGGTTAAATTGCTGCCAAGAAATTTTTTCTGTTGCGGGCATCAGTTCCCTAAACCGCAGGGACCGATTGTTGTCCCGAAGGTCAAAGCCCATTTCCTGTGGATGCGTAGTAGCTGATACGGTGTCGGCAAGTGCTCCTGCTTTAAATGGAGAATGGTTGGTATTGAACAGGTAGCCTTCCGCGGGGTTAAGCTGCTGGGGGAGCTCCTCAAAGGAATGGTAGTCCTTCCATACCAGAGCTGCACGATTTCCGGCTACGGTCTTGGTATGGTCTATTCCTACTGCGCGCTTAGGTAAAAGTGCGTTGCTAACGTAATAAATGGTGTCGTATCGATCGGCATAGACGGTATTGAAGTTGGGCAGCTGTAAGGTCCCCATGGCAGCCTTCCATTCGTTGAAGTTGCTGGCCTTGTTCATGCGCCACCACTGTTCTGGAGCTCCAATACGATCCAAGGCGCCCATTCGGATAGCGAACGTTCCCTTATCAGTAACTAGCGTAGGACCGTAGATGGATTTCCAGACGGTTTGCGGTACTGGAAGGGTGATCCAGTCCCAGAGTTTAACTTTCAGCCAAACTGTTTTTTCTTCCAGTGTCAGCCATTCCCCATCGACCTGATAGCGGGATGGATCCTCGGGATCTACTTCGAGTTGGTACAGGTCTAGCAAGTCGGGGGAGTTGACTGTGTGCGCCCAGCCCAAGTGCTCATTGACACCATGGAAGATCATTGCTCCTCCGGGGAAAAGTCCTCCAAGTGCATTCCAGCCTTCTTCCGAATGGATATGCGCTTCATACCAGGCCACGGGTCCTTCCAAGGGTTGGTGGGAGTTGATCGCTAGGAATGCTTCACCGGTATCAGTGCGAGAGGGGTGTATGGCAATGGCATTGGAGCCTTTGGGAAGGGAGTCTTCGGCGATTTTGGGCACTGTACCCTTGAAGATCGCCTGTACCGCTCGGTCAGCCCCTGCCATTTGCGCTAAGGAGAGAATGTAGGCGGAACTGATTTCTTGAGGGGTAATGGGAAATGCAGGTGCGTAAAGCAACTCCTCTGGATGGTGAAAAGCATAGTCATTCAAGCCTGCAGCATAGCCCTCCAATACTTTTTTGAATTCAGGAGAAAAACTCGATTCGTACTTCATCTTGGCAATTTCTTTGGTATCCAGGAGGTGCACAAAAAAATCGATAGCCGCTCCTTCTTCTCCAAAAACCCGACCGGCCAGACCTTTGCCTGCGAGCACCGTTTTTTGGATGGTTTCAAAGTCATCTTCGGCATGTGCCCAGGCCAAGCCATAAGCGGCATCCGCATCTGTTTGTCCGAAAATATGGGGAACCCCAAATTCATCCCGAGCGATTTGGATATTTTTTGTATTCCAGCCAGAATGCTGGTGAACTCTTTGGCAGGAAATTAGGAGAATACCAATTAGGAAAAGGAGGGTTGTGCTTTTCATGGGGTGAAGTAAACTGGATGAAAGTTAAGGGTTCACCCGAAATTTTTAGCAATGCCTGACAAGTTTGACAGTTTCCTTCGTGGGCTAATAATCAGGTAGATTGCTGAGTACTTTGCTTTGGCTTTTGGGAAGTTAACTCAGTCCATTGGTCATAAAAATTAACTATTGAACAAAACTATTTCTATTTTCAACCACCTAAAGAGACTACTTATGAAAAAATTACTCGTAATTATTTTTCTCCTCCCAATCTTCAGCGCACTCGCTCAAGAAAAAGAGGTGCTCACCAAGTTGGATGCAAAGGCAGATTTCTATGGAGACTTGGCCCGTCAAATTTGGAGCAATCCCGAACTGGGCTATCTCGAGAAAAATTCTTCCCAATTACTTCAAAAAACCCTTTCCGATGCAGGATTTAAAGTTACCGCTGGCGTAGCAGCTATCCCAACAGCCTTTGTGGCGGAGTATGGATCGGGCAAACCAGTGATCGGAATCATGGCTGAATTTGATGCGCTCCCTGGAGTGTCCCAAGAGGCAGTATCTTTCCGAAAGCCCGTAGTGGTGGGTGGTGCAGGCCATGCCTGTGGACATCACCTGTTTGGTGCGGCATCCGTAGCGGCAGGGATCTCCGTGATGGATTGGATGAAAGCCAACAAGATCAAAGGCACTGTGCGGGTGTACGGAACCCCAGCCGAAGAAGGGGGTGGAGGCAAGGTGTACATGGCTCGTGCTGGCTTGATTCAGGATGTGGATGCCATGCTTCACTGGCACCCCAGTTCCCAAAATGCAGCTGGAGCAACCTCTTCCCTTGCTAATATATCCACCAAATTTCGGTTTTATGGAGAAGCTTCGCACGCAGCGGCGGCTCCAGAGCGAGGCAAGTCTGCCTTGGATGCGGTTGAGGCGATGAACTTTATGGTCAACTTGATGCGAGAGCACGTGCCGATGGAAACTCGCATGCACTACGTAATCACTAGAGGCGGAGAAGCGCCAAACGTGGTACCGGCATTTGCAGAATCCTATCATTATGTGCGCCACCCCGATGCTTTAGTAGTGCAGCAGATTTTTGGCCGTATGGTCAAAGCAGCTGAAGGTGCAGCCTTAGGAACCCAAACGCGCATGGAGTACGAGGTAATCAATGGAGTGTACAACTTGTTGCCCAACGAGACCTTGGCGCGAATCATGCATAAAAACTTAGAAAAAATCGGGGGCATCAACTACAACGAGGAAGAGCGTAAATTTGCCGAGGAGATCATCAAAACCTATCCCGAAGGCGTAAAAGCTAGTCCAGAAGATGCCGCCAAAATCGCTCCTTTCGTGGTAAGTGAAGAGGGTGGAGGGGGATCCACAGATGTGGGAGATATCAGTTGGCTGGTACCAACAGTAGGTTTGGGTACGGCCACTTGGGTGCCGGGCACCTCTGCACATACCTGGCAGGCAGTAGCTGCTGGAGGCATGAGCATTGGTCAAAAAGGAATGATGGTAGCGGCAAAAACATTGACATTGACGGCAATGGATATTTTCAACAATCCATCGGTCACTGGACAAGCCTTACAGGAACTCAATACCCGAAGAGGAGAAGGCTTTTCGTACAAGGCCCTAATAGGAAATAGAACCGCCCCATTAGACTACAGAAAGTAAATTGTTTTTTTAAGTATAGAAGGCTCGATTTCTGGTGATGGAATTCTTGCTTTTTTGTACTTTTTTCAAAAAATGATACCTTAGGAAAGGCTTCTTCTCGCCTGACTTAGAATTATGCAAAGACGAACTTCCTTAAAACTCCTCGGCGCAGCAGGTGCTGGTATCGCTGGGCTGGCCTTAGTGGACTGGAAATGGCAGATTTTAGATCGTCTGACCCATTCTGGGTTCTTTACCTATGATCAAGAGCGGCTCATCACTTCCCTCGCAGAAACCCTAATTCCAGAAGGAATTTCGTCTGATTCAGGTAATGCGGCTATCGGAGCTTTGAGCACAGGCACTGACCAGTTTTTAATCAAATTCTTTGAAAAGTGTCTGGAAAAGGAGGAACAAGAAATTTTAATCCAAGAGTTAAAAGCCTTGGAGAAACGGGATTTTACAGCGCTTACAAAACAGGAAAGAGAAGCCACTTTGGTGGAGTATTCTGAGACTGAAGATCAAAACCAAAAGAAATTTTACGAATTGATCCGTGCCAACACCATTTTTGGATTTACCACAGCCAAGCAGGTAATGGTGGATCATTTGGGCTATCAGGTAGCTCCAGGATTTTATAGTGGCTGTGTGGAGGAGCCTGCCCAAAAGGCTTAACTAGGTATGTTACAAGATTCAAAAGCAAAGCGAACCTACGATGCGATTGTCATTGGCTCTGGGGCTTCTGGTGGCTGGGCCGCAAAAGAATTGACAGAAAAAGGACTGAAAACTTTGGTTTTGGAAAGAGGCCGGATGGTCCGACATATTGAAGACTATCCCACTGCTTCCAAGGCTCCCTGGGAGTTTGAATTTCGTGGAGCAGTGCCTATCGAAAAGCGTTCTGGACTGGGTGCTGCCAATTGGAAGCGGGAGGAGACCATGCATTGGGCACTCGCAGAAGATGAACAGCCCTACATCGAAGAAAAGCCTTTCCGCTGGTTTAGAGGCTATCATGTAGGTGGGAAATCCCTGCTCTGGGCTCGTGGAACGCAGCGCTGGTCGGACTTTGATTTTGAGGGGCCAGCTCGCGATGGCTATGCGGTGGATTGGCCCATCCGGTACAAAGATATGGAGCCCTGGTACTCCTATGTGGAGACCTTCGTAGGATTTGCTGGAAGTAGGGATGGCTTGGATGTGCTTCCTGATCAGGTGGTGCAGCCAGGTTTTGAACTGAGCTGTGTGGAGCGCTACTATAAGGAAAAGCTAAAGGAAATGTACGGTTCCGAGCGGCACCTCGTGCAAGGTCGCTGTGCGCACCTCACCGATCCCCAGCAAATTCACCGAGATCAAGGAAGATCCAAATGCCTCAGTCAGAACATGTGCAATCGAGGCTGTATTTATGGGGGTTATTTTTCAGCCAACGCCTCTACCTTGCCTTGGGCGGAGAAGACGGGCAACCTAACCTTGCGTCCTGATTCGGTGGTGGAATCGATTATTTACGACGATCAAAAAGGCAAAGCGATTGGGGTGCGGGTGATCGATCGCTTGACTCAGGAGTCCATCGAGTTTTATGCGAAAATCATTTTCGTGAATGCTTCCACCATTAACTCTAATTCGATCCTTCTCAATTCCACCTCATCCCGTTTCCCCAACGGGCTGGGAAATGACAATGGCTTGATGGGCAGGTTTATGACCTGCCACAATTACCGTGGAAAGGGCTATGCAACTTTTGAAGGCTTTCTAGACCAGGTCAATCTGGGAAGGAATCCAGGGCATGCTTACGTGCCGCGCTTCCGAAATGTCTACCGTCAGGAGACGGATTTCCTTCGCGGCTATGCGATAGGGATGTCCGCAAGTAGGCAAATGGAAGGTAATGGAGACCTGGTGGGTGATGCCCTGCGGGAAAAGTTGCTCAATCCGAGTTATGGCATGTGGGGAATGGCGGCATGGATGCAGGGGGAAGTGGTGCCTGAAGAATCCAACCACCTGCGGCTGAGCAAAGACGAAAAAGATAAGTATGGTATCCCTAAACTCATCCTTTCGGTAGAGTGGAAAGAGAATGACGACAAAATGACTCGTGATTTTCTGGAGCAGCAAACTGAAATGTACGAGCGGATGGGATTCAAAAACATCAAGGTGGAGGATACGGGAGCACCTCCGGGATCCGATATTCACGAAATGGGCGGAGTGCGCATGGGCAAGGATCCCAAGACTTCCTTACTCAATGGATTTAACCAGCTGCATGCCTGCAAAAACGTATTTGTATCGGATGGCGCATGCATGAGCAGTGGCAGCACGCAGAATCCCACGCTTACCTTTATGACCTTGACTGCCCGAGCTGCTAATTATGCGGTAGAGGAGTTGAACAAACAAAATTTGTAATCTGCAAGCGGATAAAATCCACTTTGTTTTCTTATACTTGACCTTAACCCAAAATACCATGAAATACACCTGTATCGTTTTATTACTTGCTTTGGTTGGCTTTTTTACCCCTCAACAAGTGACTGCTCAGAAAAAGGGAGATCCCTTGTTTCAAGCTCCTCTAGGCATTGCGTCCTATACCTTTCGTGACCAATGGAAAAATGGGGTTCCCGAGACCCTGGATATCATCCAAAAGATGGGATTTAAAACCTATGAAGGCGGGGCACCCCAGGGAGTGGATCCTGTGGAATTCAAGAAAATGCTAGCCGACCGGGGAATCAGTATTCCTTCCACAGGTACAGGATTTGAGCAGTTGGAGAGTGATCCTCAGGGGGTTGCCGACCGTGCCAAGGCATTGGGTGCTTCCTATGTGATGTGTGCCTGGATTCCGCATGCAAGAGGGCAGTTTTCCAAGGCCGATGCCGACCGAGCCATCAAGGTATTCAATGCAGGGGGAAAAGTTTTGAAAGAAAACGGTATTACCTTCAAGTATCATGTGCATGGCTTCGAATTCCAGCCCTATGGCCAAGGCACCTTGTTTGACTACTTGGTAGAAAACACCGATCCAACCTATGTGTCCTTACAAATGGATGTGATGTGGACGCATTTTGGGGGAGGAGATCCAGCGGGCTTGCTGAAAAAATATGGCAAGCGCTGGGTGTCGCTGCACTTGAAAGATTTTAGAAAGGGAGCACCTAAAGACATGACTGGGGGGACTGGTCCTGAAAATGACGTGCCACTAGGAGAGGGGGAACTCGATTTTATAGCGATATTGAAAGAAGCCAATAAGATTGGAATTAAGCACATGTTTGTTGAGGACGAGAGTGAGAAAGAGTTGGAAACCTTGCCAAAAAGTATTGCCTATCTGAAAAAGTTGACCTACTGAAAACTGTGAGTTGGGCATTCGTTTTTTTT
>SXYU01000142.1 GCA_005788235.1 Cytophagales bacterium | reverse complement strand
GTAGCCTGTGGTGCCGTTTATTTGTCCAGCAAAATACAAGTTAGGAATCGCTTGGGTTTCAAGCGTCAATTTGAGTTGAGTCGGTGGAAAAAAGTCATATTCGATGGCATAACCAGGCCGAAACATTTTAGCTTGTTCAAATCCTGGGATTTTGCGTAGCGCAGCATATTGCACATCTTCTGGAAGGGAGGTAGAAAAACCATTTACATAGATTTCTACTGTGTTCCAGCCTTCCGGCTCCACAAAGATTTGGTGGCGCTCACGCTCCGCAAATCGGTTGATTTTATCCTCAATACTTGGGCAGTACCGTGGCCCTAGGCCTTGGATTCGGCCATTAAACATAGGAGATCTGTCAAATCCTGTCTCCAAAGTCTGGTGTACTTCTTTGTTGGTATAGGTTATCCAGCAGCTTTTTTGGGCCTGAAGCGGACTTGTACTGTCCAGGTAGGAAAACTTTTCTGGCTTCTCATCGCCAAGCTGTTCTTCCATTTTGGAGTAGTCCAAACTTCTTCCATCTACCCGAGGGGGTGTTCCGGTCTTCATTCTTCCTGCTTCCAATCCTAAGGAAACAAGCTGTTCCGTAATTCCTTTGGCTGCGCCCTCTCCTGTTCTGCCTCCTCCAATTTGTTTCTCTCCTATATGGATAATGCCGTTCAGGAATGTTCCATTGGTAAGCACTACTGTTTTTGACTGGATCTCGATGCCTATTCCTGTGCGTACGCCGTACACTGTGCCATTTTTGATGAGCAAACCAGTAATCATCTCCTGCCAGAAATCAACATTGGGTGTATATTCCAAGGCCAATCTCCATTCTTCGGCAAAGCGCATGCGGTCATTTTGTGATCTTGGTGACCACATTGCTGGGCCTTTGGAACGATTCAACATGCGAAATTGAATCATGGATTTGTCTGAAATAATGCCCGAAAGACCCCCTAGTGCATCAATTTCGCGGATTATTTGACCTTTTGCTACCCCGCCCATTGCTGGATTGCAAGACATTTGGGCAATGGTATTCATGTTCATGGTACATAGGAGTACCGATGAACCCATCTTAGCAGCAGCGTTTGCCGCTTCGCAACCCGCATGACCGGCGCCGACTACGATTACATCGTATATTGGAAACATTTGTGTTTAGTTATGTTCCACGTGGAACAGTTCTTCATGTCTTGCTTCTTTTTAACATCAGTTCCACGTGAAACAGTGCATTAAGTTGGTTGTCTGTCTAACAGGTGTTCCACGTGGAACAGCTAGCTTAAGACATACAACCTTATGGCTTCTTCTTCTTTTAGTCTCATTAAAGCGGCCTCTTCTTTGGTTTTGTCTTTGTAACCCATTAAGTGTAACAGACCATGAGCAAGTACTCTGTTGATCTCTGTTTCCACTTCCTGTGAATGTGTTTTTGCGTTTTCACAAACTCGGTCGATGCTGACATATATATCGCCTTCTATATTACTCGTACTCTCTGAATTGTCAAAGGTGATGATGTCCGTGTAGGATTCATGGTTTAAGTATTTTTTGTTTATTTGGTACAAGTATTCATCTGAACAAAAGATATAATTCAATTCTTTTAAGTTAAAGCCAACATTTGTTGCAATCTTTTTCAACCAACGTTTTCTGTTTAGCTTCTCTTTGAGCGTAAACTGGATTTCTTCTGAAAAAAAATGGATAGCCATTCACTAGTCTAGGTAAAAAGACAATATTGTTTTTTTTCCATTTTTCTCAAATTTGACATCATCACTGAGGTTTCTCATCAAAAAGATCCCTCTTCCGCCTAATTTTTCAATATTTTCTGGTTCGGTAGGGTCAGGAAGATTGCTGTGATCAAAGCCGCTTCCCTCGTCTTCTATGCTGCATTTTAGTAATCCAGGTTGCATTTGCAATTCCAGATGTACCATCTTAGTTGGGTTACTTAGGTTTCCATGAATAATCGCATTACTTATGCACTCCGTTACAGAAATCATGATGTTGCCATACATGTCGTCGTTGATTTCAAAGTCTTCTTTTGCATTGTCGATAAAACTTTCAATCACTTGAATGTTCTCAATCAAAGATGGAATAGAAATTTTTATTGATTTCATTTCGTTAATTCGACTATATATGGTTACATTGCTCTTTTTATCAGTGAAGCTCAAGTACTACAGGACAGTGATCTGAATGCGCTACATCCTGTAAAATTACAGCACTTTTCAGTTTGTTTTGCATTTCTTTGCTTGATATGTGGTAATCAATGCGCCAGCCAAGATTTTTCTCCCTTGAGCCTGCTCGGTAGCTCCACCAGGAATAGTGACCTGGATTGGGATTGAATGCTCGAAAGGTATCGATAAAACCCAAGTCAATGAACTTATCCATCCAAGCACGTTCGTCTGGTAGAAACCCAGAGGTGTTCTTATTGGATATCGGATTATGTATGTCAATGGCCTTGTGACAAATGTTGTAATCTCCGCTTAGGATAAGTCCTGGGTGCTCTCTCTTTAAGTCTTGTACGTAGCCATAGACATCGTCTAAGAAGGCGTATTTAAAGTCTTGACGGATATCACCTGTGGTTCCGGATGGAAAATAGGCTGAAATAAAAGAAAACCCTTCAAAGTCGGCTCGAATCATTCTCCCTTCATTGTCGTAAGCAGAGATTCCCATGCCGTAATGAACGTATTTTGGGGCCACCTTGGTTAAAATAGCAACTCCGCTGTAGCCTTTTTTGACTGCGGGGTACCAATATACCTGGTAACCAAGGTCTTGAAATACGCGTAACTCCACATCGGTCTCTAGGGCTTTAATCTCCTGTAAACCAATTACATCTGGAGATTCTTTGGCTAACCAGTCCAAAAAACCCTTGTTCATCGCTGCTCGAATCCCGTTTACGTTGTAAGAAATTAGTTTCATCAAATTTCCAATTGATATTCCTTTTCAAAATACTCTAAAACCTGCAGTTTTAGTAATTTTTCTTGTTCCAAGAGGTCAAAGTGTGGCAACTCTTTGGT
>SXYU01000141.1 GCA_005788235.1 Cytophagales bacterium | reverse complement strand
CTAAAGTGCAGGTAGCAAACCGTGAAATACTCAGAAAGGTGATGAAAGGCGCAGGATTTACAGGAATCGGTAGCGAATGGTGGCATTTTAATGCATTTTCACGAAAAGAAGCAGGGGAAAAATTCCCGCTTATCCAATAACATATTTTGCAACTCAATTAAATAAAAACCCATGAACCGTTACAAATCCTTTCTTCTAGCCATCCTACTTGTATTGAGCAGTAGCTTAATGACTATCGCCCAGCAGGGTGGGCAGTTTCGCGTGTTGGTATTTTCCAAAACTGCTGGCTTCCGTCACCAATCTATCCCGAATGGGGTAATGGCACTCAAAAAAATGGGCGAGAAACATGTGTTTTCTGTGTTCACCTCTGAAGATGCTACTCAATTTACAGATGAAAATCTTGCCAAATTCGATGTGGTGGTGCTGATGAGTACTACAGGAACTATTTTTAATGATGCGCAGAAGGCTGCCTTCCAAAAATTTGTCCAATCTGGCAAGGGAGTAGTGGGTATCCACTCCGCTACAGATACGGAATACGAATGGCCTTGGTACAATCAGATGATTGGAGGCTACTTCCTTGCGCACCCGCGTCAGCAGACCTTGCGCCTACAGGTGGTGGACCCTACTCATCCCGCTACCTGGCACTTGCCTGAAAACTTGCTTTGGACTGACGAGCTATACGAGTTTAGAAACATAAACCCAGCCATTAAGGTCTTGATCCAGGCTGATGAGACGACTTACCAGCCTGCAAAAGCCATGGGGGCTAACCATCCGATGGCTTGGTACCATGAGTTTGATGGAGGAAGAGTTTTCTACACTGCCCTTGGCCATGTGGATGCAGTCTGGGAAGATGCAGACTTCTTGAAGCACTTGTACGGAGGTATCTGGTATGCTGCAAAAGGTACATTACCTAAAAAATAAAGGATTATCCGCAATTCTACCTTTGGCTTAATAAAAGTTAGAATCACTGCGGATAATCGTCCACGGACGACAGACCACGGTTCACAGCTCATTTCTCTAAACTTCAAACCTTGTTTTCTTTGGTTACCGGTAATTAAGCTGATACTAGCAAAAATTAAATAAAAAGCGACGAGTTCGGAACTTCTAAAGCCAAATTTGGCTTTTCTTACTAATCTATATTTTCTGTCATGCTAAAAGAGCAAGCTAGACCCGTTCACCTCTACATGGAGGCCAATCCCAACCCCAATTCACTCAAGTTTGTGGCCAACTTTATATTGGTAGAGGAGGGAGTAAGTTATGATTTTCCAGATGCTGCAAGTGCCGGAGCTAGTCAGTTGGCAATGGAGCTATTTAATTTTGCTGCAGTGCAGCGTGTATTTATCGCTTCCAATTTTGTAACCATCACGAAGTCGGAAGATGCCGAATGGGCAGAAGTTCAGACGATCTTTCGGGACCATATCCGCCAGTACTTGGAGTCCGGCCAACAAGTGGTACAAGTGCTGATTGATAAGGATCCATTGTTTGATGAAAACGATTCGGAGATTGTCAAAAAAATCAAAGGTATTCTAGACGAGTACATCCGTCCTGCAGTAGAGCAGGATGGGGGAGCTATTGTCTTTCATTCCTTTGCAGATGGTGTCGTGAAGGTACTTTTGCAAGGCTCCTGCTCGGGATGCCCTTCTAGCACCGTCACTTTGAAGGCAGGGATACAAAATCTGCTTACACGAATGCTTCCTGAGGTGAGGGAAGTGCAAGCAGAGGGCGTCTAAACGCCGGGTGAGATGAGAATTAAAGATTGGACCTGGGCCTTTTTGGGGCTGCTGGCCCTCGCAGTTCGGTTTCTAGCTGGACAGTACCCTGAGGCTACAGATCAATTCTATTCTCGAACGTTTTTTCCATGCATTCGCAATTTGGTTGACCTTAGCTTGGGTAAGCTTCCTTTCCCTACCGTTTACGTCTTCCTGGTACTTATCCTAGGCTTTTCCTGGATTAGTTTTCGTGGATTTTTCCGGCTTGTGGGATGGAGACATCGGGCAGGGTATGCCTTGCAAGCGACCAGCAACGGGCTGGGAGCCTTGGTTTTCTTTTTTTTAGTGCTTTGGGGCTTTAATTACCAGCGAACGCCGATTTTTCAGCAGTTGAATCTGCAACCCAAACCCCTCAATTTGCAGCAACTGACTTCTGAAATGGAGTACACCCAGCGCATGGCCTCGATGGATCGGGGACGGATTAGTCAAGATACCTTAGCGCTTACCGAATTGATGGAGTACTCGCCCCTCGAGGACCTGGTTCGTGCTACGATGCAGGAGAATTTGGAGGTGCTAGGGTTGAATTTTACCGGTCGACCTCGCACCAAGCAGTTTCCCCCAGAGGGATTCATGCGGAGAATGGGGATTCTAGGCATTTACTTTCCTTTTACGGGCGAAAGTTACCTCGACCCCAGTTTACACGCCTTGGAAAAGCCCTTCACTATTGCACACGAAATGGCCCATAGCTATGGCGTCACGGACGAAGGGGAAGCTAATTTTATTGCATGGGTGGTCTGTACAAAAGCAGAAGAGCCACTTTTGCGTTATGCTGCCCATCTTTTACTGCTTCGATACCAACTCCGGGGTTATTATGGGATGGACCCAGACGGAGCTTTATGCTGGATGGAAACACTTCCAAAAGGGATTATCCAAGACCTGATTTCCATTCGAGAGTCAGCGGAAGCTTATCCTCCGATTTGGCTTGCCTTTAGTCGAAAGTCCAATGACCTTTTTTTAAAATCACAAGGAGTCAAAGCGGGCATCAAATCCTATCAGCAGCTTCCTATGCTTGCTGCTGCATGGAGGAAGCGGATAAACCAGAAAAATTAAAATACTGGTAATTCGCTTTACTTCCGATTCCCTACCCAAACACCTAAAATTACGGCTGCGATCCCTAAGTAATGACCAAATAGAAGTACTTCCCCATCCAAAACACCCCACATGATGGCTACAATAGGGATCGTGTAGGTAACCAGACTCGCAAAAAATGGGCTGGCATTTTTGATCATGATGTTGAACAAGACCAAAGCCGTGGCGGTGCCTACCATGCCGAGTAGAGTGATGTAGCCTAGTGCCTCCCAAGCATCTGGATGTGTGGCCAGTTTATAAGAAAATTGGGTGCCACCAAACAAATAAATCAAGGCGAAAGGGAGAATCATCAGCAAGGAGATTGAAGAGATTTCTATGGATTTTAATTTAGTGAAGCGCGCCTTGATAAAATGGAGGTTGAAGCTGTAGCAGATACAGGCAGCAATTACATATAACGCGTATGCATTGATTTTTGACAAGGAGTCCCATCTTCCACCTTCCTTTAATGTTACTAGGACAAGTACACCCAAGAAAGCAATGACCAAACCAATTCCATTTCTTTTGGTAATGGAAGTATTGAAGAAAAGTGCACCAGAAAGCACCACAAATAGTGGTGTGAGCGCATTCAAGACCCCTGTCAGTGAGCTGCTGAGTTGGGTTTGCGCAATTGGAAATAGAAAAGCGGGGATAAAGCTTCCCAGCATGCCTGTGACCAATAGATTTTTTACCTGCGTTTTGCTAAGCTGTTTGATTCGGGGCAGCGATAAGGGAAGGAGTAAACTTGCTGCTGCCACCATTCGGTAAGCCCCAACTTCCCCAGGAGAAAAAACCTCCAATCCTCTTTTAATCAAAATAAAGGAGCTCCCCCAAATTAGAGTAAGCACCACCAAAAGGATCCAATTTTTTAGGGAATTTTCAGAGGTGCTGGTGTTCATTAGAGGGGATTTGGGAGAAAGAAAACTTATTTTCTAATCAAATAAGACCAAGACTTAGTCTATTTTCTAGGAAAATGGATAAACGGATATTACATGGGTTGAAATTCGTAATCCGCATAGGTTTCTTGTACCCGGTCCAAAATCGATAAAACTTCTGTATAACGTTCTGCTGTAACCATCTCCGTGCGGAAAGGTTTGAAGTTGGGCATGCCTCTAAAGT
>SXYU01000140.1 GCA_005788235.1 Cytophagales bacterium | reverse complement strand
GCACATCATGCAAGGCCACGGATCCACTGACAACCTAGTACCCATTCTCGAAGGGCTATCCGATGTGGAGCACCACATGCTGCATTTCCTTGAAAACCATGACGAGCAGCGCATCGCCAGTCCAGAATTTGCGGGCAATCCTTGGAAGGCACTGCCTGCCATGGTCGTATCGGCTACCAGCACAACTTCCCCGACCATGATTTACTTTGGACAGGAAGTGGGTGAGCCAGGTGCAGAGATGGCCGGATTTGGACAGCCCAGCCGCACTTCCATCTTTGATTACATCGGCGTTCCCCAGCACCAGAAATGGATGAATGGGGGGAAATTTGATGGAGGGCAACTCTCCGATAACGAAAAAGCGCTGCGTAACTACTATTCGGAGGTTCTCAACTTCACGCGTGGAAGTTCCGCGCTGATGGGGGCCTATCAGGATCTGCACCGCTACAACCGCGCAAAAAACTCGGCCTACACCGACGAAACATTTGCTTACGCCCGCTGGGATGAAGGGCAGAAGTTGCTCGTAGTGACCAATTTTGATGAAAACCGGTCTGTAAATACTGTCCTCCACCTGTCTCCCGAACTCTTGAAAGCCTGGAACCTGAAGCCAGGAAATCGGGAAATTCAAGAAGTCCTATTTGGGAAGAAAACCACCCAACTTCGCGTAGACGCCCAAGGTGCGCAGATCGACCTGGTCCTAGGCCCTTGGGAGTCGGCCGTGTTTGAGGTGAGGTAAGGAATGCTTGAAGTGAGAATCCGGAGTCGGGGAGTTGAACCTTTGGTGTAAAATTCTAGCCTCCCCCTTCTTAAATCCCTGGTTTTGTTTAATTTAAAGTTCCAACTTTTCAGAACCAGGTATGTCTCCATCCGATAAACTCAATCGCCGAGAATTTATTAGTTCCGCCGCCACGATCGCGGCCACCATCTCCATCGTCCCCTCCTCCGTCATCGCCGGCACGGGACATATCCCACCTTCCGACCAACTTACCGTTGCCAATATCGGCTGCGGTACGCAAGGGCTGCGCGAAATGGGGGAATTATTGAAAAATCCCAAAATTCGACTCGTCGCCGTATGCGATGTGAATAAATTCTCTACCGACTACATCGATTGGTCCCCTTACGGAATCCGAAACGACATCCGGCAAACCCTAGTTGACGATTCCTGGTGGGAAGGAAAGCCAGGCATCCCCGGAGGCAGAGACATCGGTCAAGAATATGTAGAAAAATACTACGCCATAAACAAACCCTCAGGGCGATACAAGGGCTGTGCGAGTTACGAGGATTACCGGGAACTCTTCGATCAAGAAAAAGGGATCGACGCAGTAAAAATCATGACCCCAGACCATACCCACGCGCCGATTGCGCTGGCGGCCATGGCCAAAAAAATACATGTGGTCACACACAAGCCTATTGCCAATCGACTCCTTGAAGGACGAAAAGTGATTCAAAAGGCTGGTGATTCGGGGGTAATCAGCCACCTATTGGCCTGGTCTGATCGACCTGAGTTTCGTCAAATCAAAGCCTGGATGGATGCAGGCTTGATCGGGGACCTGCAAGAAATCCACAACTGGTCCTACCGCCCGGTGTGGCAGCAATGGACCAAGCGTCCTAGCGAAATGCAAGTAATACCGGAAGGATTCAATTGGGATTTGTGGCTTGGGCCCGTCCCAGACATGCCTTACCACAAGCAGTACACGCACAACGTATTCCGTGGCTGGTATGAATTCGGAGGAGGTTCGGTAGCAGATATGGGGCATTACAGCCTTTTCCCCCTATTTGAAACCTTGGGCATTGACCGCAGCCCCATTTCCGTCAGGGCCTACGGCACTACCACACGCGAAGAAGTCAATCAGGTCTACCAATGGGTAAAAAATGAGGTGGCCTTTCCTGCCAGTTGCATGATCAAATGGAAGTTTCCACAGCAAGCGGCTCTCCCCGCCTTTGACCTTTTCTGGTACGATGGCGGCATGAAGCCCTTTGCCTGCGAAGAACTCGAGGCGGAAGGAAAAGACATTCCTGAAGAAGGGCTGCTGCTAGTCGGCAGCAAAGGAAAGATTTTAGGAGGCTTCCGTGGAGAAAATCCCGTGCTGCTCCCCGAAGGATCTGCCATGCAAGGTCGCGATGCAGAACGCATCAATTCTCGTGAGGTAGATCGGAAAACCGACATGTGGGTGGATGCCATGCTCAACAAAGTGCAAACCCCTGGAAGTTTTACCCGTGCCCAATGCATTACCGATACCATCAACTTGGGGGCCATTGCATTGAGAACAGGTAAAAAAATAGATTTTGATCCCGAAAAAGTTCAAATTACAAACGATACACAGGCCAATGCCTTTCTTACCCGAACCTACCGCCCAGGCTGGGAGATCTGATTCCTCTCAGCTCTCAACCTCCATAAAAGTTTCAAACCCAAACTAATCCCATCATGACTAGCCGAAGAAATTTTCTCAAAACCACAGGACTTACCACTGCAGCCCTAGGACTCGGACTCCCCTCCTTAAGTTTTGCCCGAACTGGAGCAGATCTCCCCTTTAAGATATCCTTAGCCGAGTGGTCCGTCAATACCCTACTCTTTTCCAAGAAGCTGGATCACCTAGATTTTGCGCTAATCGCAAAAAAGCACGGCATCCATGCGGTGGAATATGTCAACCAATTCTTTTTTGACAAGGCGCAGGACTTTTCCTACTTGAAAGAAATGAATACCCGATGTACCAACGAGGGCATCACTCAGGTCTTGATCATGGTGGACCGAGAGGGCATGCTTGGTGCTCGCGATGCGGCCAATCGTAGCAAGGCTGTGGAAAATCACAAAAAGTGGATCGATGCTGCCAAATTCCTAGGCTGCCACACCGTGCGTGTCAATGGCTATTCGGATATTTCCTGGTCTACCCGTCCCGAAGATGCAGCGGAAGCCTCCAAACTGGTGAGTGACAGCATCCACCAACTCGCTACTTATGCGGAACCTACAGGTATTCATATTGTGATCGAAAATCATGGGGGATTCTCTTCCAATGGCAAATGGCTGGCTGACACCATTCGAAATGCCAATCATCCCCTCGCAGGTACCCTTCCTGATTTTGGCAACTTCCGCATCAGCACCCTAGACGGGAAGCCTGTTTCCTACGACTCCTACCGAGGAGTGGACGAGCTGATGCCACTTGCCACAGGAGTAAGTTTGAAACCAAGGGTCTGGGACGATGCAGGTCAGGAGTCGGATTTGGATTACAAGCGCATGATGAAATTGGTCCTTTCCCATAGCTACAACGGCCACGTAGGCATTGAGCATGGGGACAAGGATCGAGAATGGGAAAGCATCGTAGCCATTCGTGAAATCCTCGAGGGACTTCAAAAACCGAATGCCCTAAAGTAAGTAACGCTCATTTTCTGCACCCAATGAACCAACAACTTGGACAGCTTTCCCTTTTGGTGAAAGACTACGACGAGGCCATTCAGTACTACACGCAGACGCTGGGCTTCGACCTGTTGGAAGACACACCAATGACAGACACCAAGCGCTGGGTGCGCGTGGCTCCCAAAGGCTCCAGTTGCCAGTTGCTCTTGGCCAAGGCTGCCAACGAAACCCAACTCCGCCAGGTGGGTTGCCAAGCGGGAGGACGCGTGTTCTTATTTCTGTATACCGACGACTTTTGGAGAGATTACGAGAACTACCGCTCCAAAGGCGTCGTCTTTATACGGGAACCGGCAGAAGAATCCTATGGAATTGTTTCCGTATTTTCGGACCTCTATGGAAATCTCTGGGATTTGATACAGCCCAAGAACTCCTAATCTACCCCTATGGATTCACAAGCAAACAATCCCCTCCACGGTGTCACCCTTGCCGACATGGTCGCCCAATTGGTGTCCTTCTACGGCTGGGAAGAACTGGGTGAGCGCATCACCATTCGCTGCTTTACGCATGACCCCAGCATTGCCTCAAGCCTGAAGTTTATCCGCAAAACTCCCTGGGCAAGGGAACGGGTAGAAGGGCTCTACCTCAAAATGCTAAGGGATGCCAAAAAGGAAGGTGGACCCTTGGGGAATTGAGGGAGATGGTTAATTTTTAGTTGGGAATTGAAAATTCTAAGATAGTGGCTCGTGATTGCAAATCACGAGCAGCTCTAGCCCCATCGGGGCGGTTGCAAATTACCCAGGGGTTTAAACCCCTGGATCATAACAACCCCTGGACAAAAAAGCCCGTCCCGCAGCATTGCGGGACGGGCTTTTTCGTAGGGTTGGTGGTTTGGATTATACGTAGTTGTTGAGCATCACCGGCATTACTAGCATCAAGATATCCTCGTTGGCATCTTGAGTTACCGGCAAGATTAAGCCAGCACGGTTGGGCGCGGAGAATTTCAAACTTACTTCTTTGCAAGAAAGGTTATTCAACATTTCTACCAAGAACTTGGCGTTGAATCCGATCTCGATGTCTTCGCCCTCGTGGTCGCAAGACAAGCGCTCGTTGGCTTCGTTGGAGAAGTCCAGGTCTTCTGCAGAGATCATCAACTCGCTACCGGTCAACTTCAAGCGAACCTGGTGTGTGGTCTTGTTGGCATAGATGGCGATGCGTCGCAAAGAACCTAATAACTCCATCCGATCGATGTTCATTCGATTTGGATTATCAACAGGGATCACATTTTCATAATCTGGGAATCGCTCATCAATCAGACGGCAGATCATCTTGATGTTGTTGAACTTGAAGTAGGCATTGGACTGGTTAAACTCCACCGTTACTGGCACATTCTCAGACGGCAAAGTAGTCTTCAAGAGGTTCAAAGCTTTTCTTGGAATAATCAAGCTCGCTCCATTGTCAGATACTACATCTACTCTTCTGTAACGTACTAGACGGTGTCCATCCGTTGCCACAAAAGTGGTGTTGGTTGGGCTCAAATTGATGTATACCCCTGTCATGGCAGGACGAAGCTCATCCGAAGAGGTTGCAAAAATGGTATTCGAAATAGCAGAAGACAACACATCAGTAGACATGTCTACGGTAGTGGCATTGTTAACCGTTGGGATTTTTGGGAAGTCGGTTGCATTTTCGCCTGCCAAGCGATAGCGTCCATTGTCTGAACTAATCTCTACCGCATAAGTGTCGTGATCGATGCTGAAAGTCACCGGCTGCTCAGGTAAATTTTTCAAGGTTTCTATCAAAATTCGCGCAGGAACTGCAATATTTCCATCTTCCTTAGCTTCCACTTGGAGTTGGGTCATCATGGAGGTCTGCAGATCCGAAGCAGTGATGGTTAATACAGCTCCCTTGATTTCAAAAAGAAAGTTTTCCAGAATAGGTACCACTGGGTTGGTGGTCACTACACCGTTGATGGCAGAAAGCTGCTTGAGCAAGGCGGAGGAGGAAACAATAAATTTCATATCGTAGGGGTGGGATAGTTTTTTTCTAGTGAGGTAAATTTATAAATAAAATGCTAATTCAGAGGGCCTGCATCCCAATTGTGATAAAAAAGTTAAAAATAGCCTCCTGATTTTTAGTTTATCCCTTTCGGGAAAATCTTTTTACCCTCAGCAAGCCAATCAAACCACCCATCAATCCCAAAAAAAGTACGGGAATCCCAAGGTTGATCAGCTGCCAGAATTGCTTTTCTTCGGCGACCTTCACTTTGTTCAAGGGACGAATTTGCAATGCCTTGGTGCGCGTGGCAATGATGCCCTCCGGATCACCCAGGTATTGAAGTAGATTTTCCAAAAACTGCTTGTTGGCATAAGTAGTCTTTGCCATTGAATCCTCTCCCAGTGGCAGTGGTTTCTGATTGACTGGATTGACTTGGCTTTGAAACACCGAAGCATCTCCCAACACGAGTAATTTCCCTTTTCCACTGTTCTTCACCGCGCTACCCGCAAATTCCTCAGGGACAAATCGATTCTTAAATAGGGAAGTAAACTCCCCTTCCAGCAAATAGGCAAGCGGCAAATTTTGAAGCGCAAACTCGGATTCTAAAGGAGGTTTTTGAAATGAGGTCAGGCTAATCAGATGCGGCAAAGGTAGAATCCGAGAACGATCCGAACTGAAAAGTAAGGGAGTCTTTTTTACCCCATCGGCCTTTACGGTATCGAGGCTGCTCGAGTAGCGAAAATTCACCTGATCCAATCCCTTAGTGATTGGATGGGAAAACATGCGGCCCGCTTGAAAATGATACGGCCAGGGCAGAGGAACCAGCTGCTCTTGATTTCCAAAATTTCCACCCATCACCGGAATCACCCCAAAATTAAGGTCCTGAATTAGGTCTTTGTTGACACGGATTCCGTAGCGGAATAAGAGACGATCCAAACTATTTTCCTGAGGCAGAGCCAAGGCCCCTTCTCCGGCTAATTGACTTAAATCTAGACTTGCTCCCTCTGCAGCTACCACCAAATTGCCTCCTCCCATCAGGTATTGATCCAGGAGGAATAGTTCTCGATCGGAATAGGCACTATCTGGACCTAAAATGAATACCGCAGCGAAAGTACTCAGGTCTTCTACTTTTTTGGCCTGCTCCATCGGTACCTTAAACAATTCGTAGCGTCCATTGAGCGCTTCCACCATTCCAAATCCTTCATCCTCAGCTAGCTCCCCATGTCCAATAATCATTGCCAAGGCACTTTTTTGGGGATAGAGCAACTTTTGTATGGCTTGGGCGAGTTCAAACTCTAGGTTTTCAATGGAGACATTCAAGGTTTGCTCAGCAGACATGCCTCGCTCCCCTTTCAGGATCAAGGCCCCTATTTCGTATGTGTCATCTGACACCAAGATTCCAGGAAAAATAAGCTGCTCTTGCTGACCCGTGGTCTTGTTGACAAAGAGGTTGGTCGGGCGAATCCCATAGTCGGCAAGCGTGTAGATAAACTCTTCCTTCAAGGAGTCAGTCACCCCCAAAGGATCAAAATAGGATACCGTAATGTTCTCCGCCGAATAAGCATTGAAGGTGCGTACGGTCTCCTCAATAGACTTTTGGAGACGACGCATGCCTCCAGGAAGCTGTTCCCCGGTCAATAAAATATCCACATGCAAAGGCCGGTCTATCCCTTCCAAAAGCTGAAGGGTGGAAGGATGTAGTGAAAAGCGCTTTTCTTCAGTCAGGTCAATTCGAAAACGGACGGTAAGTGCCAAGCCTACCAAGACTAGGATGCCAAGCAGGAGTGCCGCAAGTGGGAATAGCCGATGGGATTCCAATTGGTTCATTTCTTCTTCAAAATCAAGACTGTTGCTCCAAGAAACACCCAAATCATCCCCAAAAGAAAAAAGAGATCCCTGCTGTCGATCACGCCTCTACTCAAACTGTTGTAGTGGTAGCTCAGGCTGAGCTCTTCCACCCAATAAGCCCAATCTCCCAGTACCATCCCTGCCAAGGCTGTCAATCCAAAGTACAAGACAAAGCAAAGAAATACACCGAGAACAAAGGCCACTACTTGCTGGGAAGTCAGCGAACTCGCAAACAAGCCCACTGCGGCAAAAGTGGCTCCAATCATCAACAGTCCTAGCCAACTTCCAAAGAACCCCGCCCAATCCAAATTGCCCGGAGGATTACCCAACAAGGAGATGGAATAGGCATAGCCTAGGGTGGGAAGGATTGCCATAAAAATAAGCACAAGTAATGCTATGTATTTGGCAAGTACAATTTGAGTCAAACTGAGCGGGGAGGTTTGCAGGAGCTCCCAGGTGCCAGCCCTTCGCTCCTCTGCCAAGCTGCGCATGGAGATGGCTGGAATCAAAAAAGTAAACACATAGGGAGTGTATAGAAACAAGGATTCTAAATCTGCATAGCCATAATCCAGCACCGAACTTTCGGGAAATACCCAAACCAGCAAGCCGATGGCAACCAAAAACAAGACCAGCACCAGGTAGCCGGTCAAGCTGCCAAAAAACGAAGTGATTTCTTTAAGAAACAAACTTTTCATTGGCCTTGGGTAATTTCTCTAAACAGGGTTTCTAAATTTTTTGCGCCTTGGTCAAGACGGATTAAGCTGAGCTGCCGCTGGTTTACCACCTGTAAAATCGCCTTTCGAGCTTCCCCTGCATCCTTGGCCAGTAGGACCAATTCCTGAGTTCCTTTGGTGCCAAAGCTAGGGACTCCGATTCCTTCAAACCAGGATAATTCCAGGGCTTCTTCCGTTTCTAGAATCAAGGTCACCTGGGAGGAAGCCGATTTCAAGTCTGCCAGCGAACCTGTAGATCTAATTTTTCCTCGGTTGATGATGACTACATCTTGGCATACGGCTTCCACCTCTTGCATGATGTGGGTAGAAAAAATCAAGGTCTTATTTTCGGCAACTTCCTGAATCAAGCTTCGGATTTCCACCAATTGATTGGGGTCTAAGCCGGTGGTAGGCTCATCTAAAATCACCAATGCGGGGTCATGTAGTAGGGCCCGTGCAATACCCACCCGCTGACGATAGCCTTTGGATAGTTGCCCGATTTTCTTGTGCTGTTCCGCTTGCAGACCTGTTTTGCGGATCATCTCCTCCGTACGCCGGCGGATATCGGCAGACTTCATCCCGTAAATGCCACCCGAAAATTCCAAAAACTCACGGACATAGGAGTCCAAGTAGAGGGGATTGTTTTCGGGGAGATAGCCAATTTGAGCTGCTAATTTTTTAGAATTTGCCAAGGCATTTTCACCCAACACGCTTACCGTTCCCGAATCAGCAGCAAGGTAACCCGTAATGATTTTCATCGCAGTGGACTTCCCTGCTCCATTAGGACCTAGAAAGCCTAAAATCCGCCCAGGTGATGCCGAGAAACTGACTTCATCCAGTGCTTTTTGGGAACCGTATCGTTTACTGAGCTGAGAAACTTGGAGAGACATGCTGGGGCGATTCAATACAAATCGAGTAGGTACAAAAATACAGATTGCTCTTGGAACGACAAGGGGGATTCTTTAGGTATGGGAATTCCTATTTTTTCCCTTTTGGACGAAGTGGACGGCATTCCACATCCACCACAAAATAGTTGGGATGTGTTTCTAGGGTTTGCACGACGGTTTGCGCCACATCTTCCGCCCTCATCATGTGATTGTGTGCATCCATGCCTGGAATGTCATCGAAGAAGTGTGTTTGGATAGACCCAGGATAGATAGTCGATATCTTGATCCCAAAGTCGCGAAGCTCCATGTAAAGGGAGTGGGAGATACCGCGGACCGCATGTTTGGTGCCCACATAGCCCGCAAAATTGGCTACGCCATTGAGCCCAGCGATGGAGGCCACGTTGAGGATATGTCCTTCGTCTGCTGCTTTCATGGCAGGAATGAGTCGTTTGGTAGTGTAAAAAATCCCGTGCACGTTGGTGTCAAACATGGATTTCCAGTCTGCCGAACTCATGGTTTCTAGCGGTCCAGCAACTCCAAAGCCAGCATTATTGACCAAAATACGGATGTCGGCACCGAGGCGAGCAACGGTGGCTTGGTAGGCCTGCTCAACCTGCGCCTCATCCGCCACATCACAGCTGAAAAAATGAAAGTTGGGATGGGTAACGGAAGGTTGGTTTCTTCCCCAGCCTGCTACGATCACCCCTTTCCCAAGCAAAAGTTTTACTATCTCCAAACCTAGTCCTTTGCTTACGCCCGTGACCACAGCTACTTTATTTCTTAATTCCATCAAACCTATATTTTTCCTAGTAAAGCCATTTACAACCGAAAAGTTCTGCAAACCTAGGCTTTATCCAAAATTTCGTGCAAATTCCATCCGTTGATTTAGATTTCAACTTTCAAGTTTACCACCAACCGCTAATCCTAGCTATGAAGAAATTAATCCTTCCCCTGCTACTCTTGAGCAGCACGGCTTTTGCCCAAAGCAAACTTCGTCCCAGCATCGATCAAAAGGCAGCTGCCATCGAAACCAAAGTCATCGACTGGAGACGCGATATCCACCAGAACCCAGAACTCGGCAACGAGGAAACTCGCACCGCCAAAAAGGTAGCCGACCACTTGCGGTCCTTGGGAATAGAAGTACAGGAAGGGGTGGCCACTACTGGGGTAGTGGGTATTTTGCGTGGGGGCAAGCCAGGGCCTATGGTCGCCCTGCGTGCCGATATGGATGCGCTACCCGTGACCGAGCGTGTGGATTTGCCTTTCAAATCCACCGTCACCACTACCTACAATGGACAGCAAACCGGCGTGATGCACGCCTGTGGGCACGATACCCACGTGGCCATCCTGATGGGTGTAGCGGAAGTCCTTGCAGGCATGAAGGCTCAGTTGGAAGGCTCTGTCAAATTTATCTTTCAGCCCGCCGAAGAGGGAATTTATGTTCCTGGTGTCACCTCCTGGGGCGCCAAACAGATGGTCGCTGAAGGCGTGATGAAAGATGTGGACGCGATCTTTGGATTGCACATCTCGGCACAAACCGAGGTAGGTAAGATTGGTTACCGTTCTGGACCAGCACAAGCTGCGGTGGACAACTTGGAAATCATCGTGCACGGAACGCAAGCTCACGGTGCTTCTCCATGGTTTGGGGTAGATCCGATAGTGACTTCCTCACAGATTGTCACCGGCTTGCAGACCATCCTCTCTCGCAGTGTCAACGTGACCCAAAATCCAGCGGTAGTCACCGTAGGTGCCATTCATGGAGGCATTCGCCACAACATTATTCCTGAAAAAGTAGAGATGATCGGTACCATCCGCACCTTCGGAGAGCAGCAGCAAGACCTGGTGCACCGACGCATCACCGAGATCGCCACCAACATTGCGGAGAGTGCAGGCGCTCGTGCAGAGGTCAACATCAGCAAGCTATACCCTGCTACTGTCAATGACCCCGACCTTACCGCCAAGATGGTTTCCACCTTGGAAGCTGCCGCAGGCAAGGAGAATGTACACGTGAATCCACCCGTGACTGGTGCGGAAGACTTTAGCTTTTACCAGCGCGAGAAGCCAGGGCTATTTATCGGTTTGGGAGGCATGAAAAAAGGGGCTGATCCCACCAAAACTCCTTCCCACCACACCCCAGACTTTTACTTGGATGAGAGTGGCTTTGTCCTCGGTGTACGCGTGATGAGCTACTTTGTGGTAGACTTTATGGGAATGAAAAAGTAAAAAATTTTGTTCAAGGTTCATGGACCATCCACATTACACCTCCCAAAGCCATTTGGGAGGTGTTTTTTATTATTAGAGTAGAAGTATTTTGGTTTTCACACCTAATCTTTTTATAATTCAATTGATTGAAAGTGAATATTTTAAAAAAGACATGTAAAAATGACCCTACTCATCTCCTCGATTTTTCCCGTAGTGATATTTCTTTACATGATTTACCAAAAAGATCATGAAAAAGAGCCCCTCTCCCTTTTATTAAAATGCCTGTTGGGCGGTTGTGTGAGCACAGTGCTTTCCTTAGTCATGTCAATCCCCCTTGGAAACATAAGTGGAGTATTTCAGGGTGATTTTTTATCCTCCATTCACCAATCATTTTTAGAGGCTGCCATCCCAGAAGAACTAGCAAAATTTGGAATCTTATATTTTTTGATTTGGAAAAGCCGTGAACTCGACCACAGTTATGATGGGATAGTTTATTCGGTTTTTGTTTCGCTTGGCTTTGCCCTAATTGAAAATATTTTATACGTTTTGGAAGGAGGATTTTCAGTTGCTATTGCGCGTGCAATCCTAGCGGTGCCAGGACACGGTCTCTTTGGAGTGATGATGGGATATTATTTTTCATTAGCTAGATTTCATGAGGGAGGAAAACGAAGGGAGTTCTTACTAAAATCACTTGCAATCCCTATTCTTTTCCATGGAGCTTATGATTTTCTCTTGTTTTATATGGGAGCCTCTTCTGAAAATATCCTTTTGGTGATTTTCCTCCTAATTCTATTTGCAGGTTTGGTCATTCTACTTTGGAGGAAAGGACTTGCTAAGGTAAAACACCATCTGGAACAGGACGGAAAATTATTGGGGAATTAGATTCAACAGGAAACAAAAGGAATCAAGATGCGCTAGTTGGAGTAATTTTGATCACTACTTTTTTCATACAAGTCCCAATCCCATGAAAAACTCTCACATTTATTAAATTCTACTACATTTGCTTGATTCGAAACTCCTCTTGAAGAACCCATGAATAAACTATTATTTTCCCTACTCTTGATCTCTGCTACGGCGCTGGGTCAATCCAAACTTCGTCCCAGCATTGACCAGAAAGCCCAAGGGGTGGAAGCCAAAGTCATCGAGTGGAGACGGGATTTTCACCAGCACCCCGAACTGGGAAATCAGGAAGTGCGCACCGCCAAGATTGTCGCCGATCACCTCCGTTCCCTAGGCATGGAAGTCACCGAACAAGTAGCGGTCACTGGCGTAGTCGGAGTTCTTCGTGGGGGCAAGCCCGGACCCATGGTGGCCCTACGTGCCGATATGGATGCCCTCCCAGTTACAGAGCGGGTAGATGTCCCCTTTAAATCTACCGTGACTGCAACCTACAATGGGCAGCAAACCGGCGTGATGCATGCCTGCGGACACGATTCGCACACGGCCATCCTGATGGGCGTAGCCGAGGTATTGGCTGCACATAAAAATCAATTGGAAGGTTCGGTGAAGTTCATCTTCCAACCTGCAGAAGAAGGGGTCACTGAAGTACCTATGGCAGGGGCCGAATTGATGGTGAAGGAAGGAGTCATGAAAGACGTAGACGCTATTTTCGGCCTACACATCTGGGCACAGGTAGAAGCCGGCAAAATCGGCTACCGTCCAGGTCCAACCATGGCCGCAGTGGATATTCTGGGCATCAACGTACTGGGTACCCAAGCTCACGGTGCTTCGCCTTGGTCGGGAGTAGACCCCGTTGTCACTTCTGCCCAGATCATTACAGGCCTACAAACGATCCTTTCCCGCAGCGTGAATGTGACCGAAAACCCTGCCGTAGTGACGGTAGGAGCTATACATGGCGGCATCCGTCACAACATCATCCCTGAAAAAGTAGAGCTTATCGGCACCATTCGCACCTTTGGCGATGCCCAGCAAGCACTTGTTCACCGCAGAATCAACGAAATCGCCACCAATATCGCCGAAAGCGCCGGGGCAAAAGCAGAAGTCAATATCCTCAAACTTTACCCTTCTACGATCAATGACGAAGCACTGACCGCCAAAATGCTTCCTTCACTGCATGCTGCTGCAGGAAAAGAAAATTTGATCTTGATGGACCCGATGACCGGCTCAGAAGACTTCAGCTTTTTCCAAAGAGAAAAACCAGGTGTATTTGTGTTCTTGGGTGGCATGAAGCCAGGTGCTGATCCCCTCAAAACTCCCTCCCACCACACCCCAGACTTTTACCTGGACGAAAGTGGATTCGTTCTCGGAGTCCGCGCCTTGAGTTACTTGGTGGTGGATTACTTGAATTTAAAGAAATAAACTTTAATTCAGTATCTAGTTTATCCTCCATCTACCAAAGAAAATCTCAATTACTAGATAGGGTATTTTTTCAAAAAATTCCGATAATTGGCAAGTAAACAAAGATTTAGTCTATCCGTATACTGTTAAAAATCGATGAGATGAGCTATAAATCAATCTTTTTTCTTCTCCTCCTTTTTTCCTTAACCACCTGTAAAGAAGAGGAAAAGCCGGAACAAGAAGCATTTATTTTTGGACAGTGGAACTTTCGCTGTACAGGAAATTGC
>SXYU01000139.1 GCA_005788235.1 Cytophagales bacterium | reverse complement strand
TAGTCGATGAATTAACCGTTGGTTCAGATGTTTGGATGACCGACAACCTAGATGTGGATAAATTCCGCAATGGTGACCCTATTCCTGAAGCAAAAACTTTAGAGGAATGGGAAGAATTTAGTTACAAAAAACAACCTGCTTGGAGTTACTTTCAAAACGAACCCGCAAATGGGGCGAAATATGGCAAATTGTACAATTGGTATGCAGTGAATGACCCTAGAGGCTTATCGCCTGAAGGTTGGCACGTTGCTTCATTAAAAGAATGGGAAGATTTAGTTGCCTCTCAAGGTGGATTTACAGAAGAAACAGCCAAAAAATTGATTAATAAAGGCGATTGGGATATTTCTGAATTGAAGAAGAATAGTGATTTTGACTTTAATGCCAAATTTGGAGGTGGTATAATTCCAATTGGTAGTTTAGGGAATCTAAACTTCACTTCTAATCATGAAAATGAAAAGTCAGCGTATTGGTGGACATCAACCAAATCCGATGGGATCACAGCAGCCAAGGTAATTTACATCACCACTTACTCGTACCAAGGGTTGAGTATTGATTTCAATTCGAATGATTATGGCTACGGTCTTGGACTATCTGTTAGATGCGTCAAGGATTAGAAAAATGATTTTGTTGAATTAAGTATACCTTATTTTTATAAGGCACTTGATATAAAAAACCACTTCCAATCGAGGTGGTTTTTTTGTTGAGAATACTCCTCCATGTGAACCAGCTTTAGAAAGATTATTATTTCGCTACAATGAATGCTCTACTAATTTTCTTTTCGATGGAGTTTAAAAATTGGGTCTGCAAGGCCTGATTATTTCTACACTACGGGGGTAAGTGGGAGCCTTTTTCAATTAAAATTAAGAAAACACCTTCCCCATCTTCCATCTTAATGGTGCGGTCGGTGGCTTTCGCAAATTCCTGGTCATTGGTGACGATCAATAGTTATCCCAGCTCTTGAATTCTAGGGCTAGGATGTAGCCCTTTTCAAACTTTTTTTCCATCCATAAGTAAGCTATTTATAAAAACAATTATTTGGATAGCGGGTAGCGTAATCATTCTAGGTGGAGTGATTTCTTTTTTCTCATTTCGATTTAAAGGCATCGAGACATCAAACTATAAGGTAATCAAAACCTTGGGAGATGTGGAAATCCGAGAGTATCCCCAGCTAATTCTCGCATAAACCAAATTGGGTGGCAAGCGCTACGAATCCACTGGAAATAACGGCTTTGGTGTAGTGGCCAATTACATTTTCGGTGGGAATCAACAAAAGCAGAAGATTGCGATGACAGCTCCAGTAATCATGAATATGTCTGGTACGGATGCATCTATGTCTTTCGTGATGCCCAGTCAGTACCAAATGTCAGACCTACCTACCCCCGTCAGTCTCTTTCTTCATATTCAAACTTCAATCCCGATTGAAAAAAATGAAGGATTGTGTCCTATACAGTACACAATCCTTCTCGTGACCACAATTAATCTCCCCCAAATTTGGTTGATTCAGCCGCCAACTGCTCTTCGCTGGGTTTTTCTCCGGAATACACCAAAATTCGGTACTTGAAGGTGGTCGATTCCCCAGCATTAAGTTTGAAATTTAAGACTTCCTTGCCTCCACTAAATTCTTTTTGGCCCAATGGATTTGCAGCAAACAAACCATAGCCTCGTGCATGCCAAAACGTGGGATAACCAGGGTTCTTAGGGTTATCCAAAATGACTACTGAAATTTTCTTTTGAGCAACGATTCCATCTAGCGAAACCCAAGTACCACGGGTGCCCCAAACCGCATCGCCTTCCTTACCATTGCTGCTTCGGTAATTCCCACTGACTCCCTCGTTGTTTAAACTCGCTACCGTAGTAGGGATGCCGTTGGAATCTGTAAATAACTCGGGCTTATTAGAAGGGTGTTCCAGTTCCCTAGCTATCCGAATCGCAAAAACTCCCTCTTTATTGTCCTTAAAATTGACCTCGATATCCTGGGCCTCCAAGGTGGTGATTCGATCGATGATTCGCTTATCGCCTTCTTGACTAAATACAAACCGAGTTTTTTCCTTGATCAATACTTGGCCAGAGGGTGCTAGCCAATCCATGGTCACTTCCAATATCCCCTGCTTTTTACCCTCCTTCAATGCGGTAATGCCTTTATGACGAATCGTGCCATACTTACTCTTTTTGTCTGCTGGAATGGCCGATGAATTGTTCCAAAAATCCAATCCATTGACATCGCCATAATTCATCCAGTGCCCAATATGGTGGGGATGGTCAATTCGCTCCCCTGGTCTTGGAGCTAAAGGAAATCCACGCGTGATCTCTATGCCACCAGAGGCTTTGATGGGGTATAAAACAGGTTTTTCAATGGTTTCTGGGTAATAATATGCTGTAAAAAGCTCCTCACCCAGGTACACTTCTATTTTTCGCTCTGCCTCATTTTTGAGGAGTCGAACGCCATTTTTTTGTGCCTGAACAGGCAGCGGGAACAGAGTTAATAAAGACAACAGAATACCTGCCGTCTTTACTATCCTAAATGGATTTGCATACATACCTTAGTATTGAAATGGTTTACCCCCAGCCAATACTTCTTGATTCACTTCATCAAAAGTCACGAATTGACCGGTTCGAAGCGCAGCAGTAGTCATGATGTTGGCAATCGAGTGATTGTATCCTGCCATCACATCGGCATTGGGCTTTTGACGGGAACGAACGCATTCCATCCAATTCCGCATGTGTGCAGATGTAAGGGAATCTACCCCTGTATTTGCCCCTGTTTCTGTAGCAGAGGCTTCCGCCAAGGTGAGTTCAGGAAGTAAGTTCTCCTTCATGCCCATCGCTTGTGCATTGTTTTGACGAAGACCACCATTTGGAGTGATTTTATTGGTGTCCAGATTTAGTTCCCCAGCATTTGAGAAGTAAATTTCCTTAGTGCCCCCGGCTGAATTTGTAAATCGGGAAGAATAAATAACTTGGAACCCTTTATTTGGATCGTTTAATGGGCCATAATCAAATACTGCGGTCATGGTATCAAAATTTTCTCGACCATCCTTCCAAAGGTAAATTCCTCCATTGGCAGCAACACTACGCGGATGTGGCAAATCAGTAAACCAGTGTACCGTATCTATTTGATGCGCCATCCACTGCCCTGGAATCCCTGATGAGAATGGCCAAAACAACCTGAATTCGAGGTATTTGCGTGGGTCCCAGGCCACTTTTGGACGATTCATCAGGAATCGGTTCCAATCGGTATCCTCTTTTCGTATTTCTTGGGTCAATTTAGGGAGTCTCCATCGACCGGGTTGATTCACATTCCAAGTCATTTCTACGGCGACAATTTCTCCGAATTTACCGTCTTTGATAAACTTATTTGCGGCGTGGTAATTGGGCCCACTGCGTCTCTGCGAGCCTACCTGCACGATTTTGCCTGTTCGAAGCACAGCCTCCTTGGCAGCTCTATTATCCGCCATGGTCTCTGCAAAAGGTTTTTCTACATAGACATCTCTTCCTGCTTCCACAGCCTCTTTGCAATGCAAGGCATGTTGAAAGTCTGCAGTACTGATGATGACGGCATCTACATCCTTTCGATTGTACAATTCATCGTTGTTGCGGCATGCAGCTATAGCTAGGCCAGATTTTCCTTGAACAAAGGCTTGGCATTCGTCTCTTCTGCGGCTCCAGATGTCCGAAACTGCTGTAAACTGGTAGTTTAATTCTTTGCCATGCCCAAGCATAGCAGGGATCAGTGCGCCTTTGGCACGGTCCGAAAAACCGACAATGCCCACACTTACACGGTCATTGGCTCCAATAATTCGGCCATAACTTTTTGGTGAAAAGGTCATAGCGCCAAGTCCAATTCCTGCGGTGGTCAAGGCGGATTTTTTGATAAATTCTCTTCTGGACTGATCTTTCATGAGATGATGGGTTAGTGTTAATTTTTTAAGTCATTTTTCAAGTAGCCTTGGCTTGCTCCACCAAGTCTTGGAATAATTCTAGCTGCTCACGAAGGGCAGCAACTTTATCTGTAGGATTTGTTCTTGCCTCCAATAAAATCCATCCACTGTAGTTCATGGCGGAAAAGAGTTTAAACAGCTCTGGATAGGGATAATTGCCTGAATTAAACTCACGGACATGCACGGTATCTCCAAACCATTTTTTCACGGAATCGAAGTTCTGGGTTAATCCTGGTGGAAGTAGGTCTTCGTTGTTGCAATTCCAACAGATTTTCACGTTGGATTCCGTTACCTGGTCAAAAATCTCCTTCATAACGGGAAGTTCTTGGGTGTGTTGTCCGTGAACTTCTACGCGAATTTGCTGCCCAAAATCTTGAGCAAATTTCCCAATTATATCGAGGGATTCCGCTATTTGAGCGGTTGTTTTGGAGCGAGGAACTTCTGGAGGAAGGAAATTGGGCTTGACCTTAATTCCTGTAGCTCCGATCTCGTGACATAGCTGGATGTATGCCATGGTTTGGGCTATGTTTTCCTGAAGGGCAGTAGGGTCTGGACTATGGTATTCAAAATTACTTCCATAACCTAAACAGGTTACAGGGCTATCTTGGAAGCGTTTTTTCACCTCTTCTCGTTGGGCCTTGGTGAGAGACACCTCAACCCCATGATGGTGCTGCGTACGTAGTTCTACGCCAAGTACATTGGTTTTTTCACAATTGGCAATTAAAGTAGGGAGGTCCCAGCTTTTTGCCCATTCGTAGGTGACGAGACCAAATTTGAGGGAACTTACTTGTGTTCGCTGAAAGGCTAGGCTCGGGAGTAGGGAAGCACCCACGCCAGCCAAGGCAGCTTGCTCCAAAAACATTCTTCGTGAGATTACAGGCAATTTCATACTTCTAATTTAGATAAAAACCCGAAGTTTACTTTCGAAGTGTTTCGGGTAAATTACGGAATCGATTGTGTAAAAAGTAATTGTACTCCAATTTAAGAGCCGCTTTTTCAAACTTTTTAATTCATACACTAGTTATACTCAAATGAAAACAATTATTTGGATTGCTGGCAGCGTACTTATCCTGGGTGGCGTGATCTCCTTTTTCTCATTTCGGTTTAAAGGCATCGAGACACCAAACTATAAGGTAATCAAAACCTTGGGAGATGTGGAAATCAGGGAGTATCCCCAGATGATACTCGCACAAACCAAATTGGGAGGCAGCCGGTACGATTCCAATGGAAACAAAGGCTTCGGTACCGTGGCCAATTACATTTTTGGTGGTAATCAACAGCAGCAGAAGATTGCCATGACGGCTCCTGTGATCATGAATATGTCAGACACAGAAGCATCCATGTCCTTCGTGATGCCCAGCAAGTATCAACTAGCTGAACTTCCTACCCCCAACACCACTGCTGTTTCGCTGGTTAGTCAAGATTCAATGAAGCTGGCGGTCTTGCGTTTTGGGGGATTTAGTTCTGACGAAAAAATCGCAAAAAATGCCCAAATCCTAACCCAAGTTCTAAAAGACAATAATATTCGTACGAAAGGTTCTCTTTTGTACATGGGCTACAATGCCCCTTGGGATCTGATCAACCGCCGAAATGAGGTGGCTTTTCAAATTGATTGATTGCTAGGCTAACGCTATTTTTTAACTCTTAGTATTTAGGTCAATTGTATCCAGCTTCATTCAACTTTTATTGTTCCTCAATTTGATTAAGGGTAAGGGTTCGGTGATACTTGATTTTCATTCCCACTGCTTTGTCTCTTAACTTCGAGAATAAATAAGGAATAGTTAAAGGGAGCGTCATCCGATTCAGCGTACATCAAGCATTTGAGAAAAGAAAATGGGCTACCCTGCAGATTGGGATTTATCAGGAAACTATACAACTTTGGCAACCAAGCAATGGATTTGATGGGCCTGTAGAAAACTGCAGGGAAGTTGGTTTGCGCTTGAGTGAAATTGGTTTAAATTGAGTAAATAAATAGAAATAAATGAAAAAGGTATTTCCGATTTTTTCAATCCTTCTTTTGATGGCAATTGCCTCCTGCGGCGGAGAGTATACTGAAGAACAAGCTATAGCTGATTCTATCGCTGCTGCTAGGTATGATTCAATTGCTGTGGTGGCAGATGAATTGCTTGAGGCTCAAAAAAAATTAGAGTTAGCTTCAATACTAGGCGACCCAATTAAAGTTGGGGATCTTTTAGTTGCCCAAAATGATTTCCCTAATCAACTGAAACGGAATGATGCTAAAAAAGCTTGTGCTAGTCTTGGTCCAGGTTGGAGATTACCAACCAAGGATGAATTGAATATAATAGATCAAAACAAGGATAAAATTGGTGGTTTTACTGGTGACAGCTATTGGAGTTCTCCGGGGCTCGGTGTGGTCTACGTGTGGCACCAGAATTTCTTCTATGATTTACTACTCAACTTTTTCAATCATAGGAACGACAAACTCTCTGTTCGTGCAGTTCGGGATCATTAACATAATTATCGGGAAAACTTGCAGAACTTGTAGTGAACTCTAAAGATGAGCCTAGGCTATTCAATAGGCCGTCACCTTTAAACTAAAAAGAAACGTACACAATCGGCACACTTAATAGGATGAAGATGCTAAATCCAGCGATAGCTATAGCTCCAAGGACTATGGCGAATTGTAGCTTGTCCTGGCGAATCACTGAGGTAATACCAAGCATAAACAAAGCAACTGCCAGAAGAGCAGTCAGCATTTGAAGGCGGTCACTGTATTCATTTGAAATCTCATATTCCTTCAAAGATTGAATTGCTTGTTCAATTACTTTTTGTTGTGGTATGTATAACGCATCTATGTAGGATTTACATTCTGAAAGTTGACTTTTCGGATTCTTCAATAGGCAGGGCATTGCAAGTTCAAACAGTTCAGCCGATCCCGCCGAGTAGCCAGCGTAAATATCACCACCTTGAATCAGGGTGGTTTGCTTATCTACCCAAACAACAAGATCCGTTCTGAATTTAAGTTCTGAGGTTAAGTAAAGGTTGTTTGAATTAGTTAGACCTTCCATATAGAAAGACAGAGATTTATTCGATTCACCTCCATGCAGAGAGGATTGAACACCTGCCCATGCGGTGATGACAGAGATGACACCAAGCAGGGTTACGATGGTGATTTCTTGAGAGAGTATTCTTACAATTTTGTTCATAGTTATTTATTGACTTCGTGGGTAAGAATTTTTCATTTTGAAACTAGGTTGATTCATCCTCGTGAACCAGAGTTGTATGTATTTATTGTCTTTGAATAATTCGAAGGTTAACTCAATGGTAAGTATAAGAAAAAGAATGCATTTGAAATCAAACAAGTGATAATTTTACCCACTACTTTTCCTGCTCGAAGGTGTTTCTAGAAAAACAATCCTAATAGTATGCAAATTGTATGCAAACAAAAAAGGAGCCACGAAATCAATCGTAACTCCTTGCTAATCAAGTCGGGGTGACAGGATTTGAACCTGCGACCACACGCCCCCCAGACGTGTACGCTACCGGACTGCGCCACACCCCGATTCAGGAAGGCAAATTTAGAAGTTTCTTGAATTTTTTCCAGTCTTACTTCAATAATCACAAATTCCAAGCAGTAGGGAATTCATTTTCAAGGAAATAAAAAGGAACTTCAGCCTTTCCTTCGCTAGTTTTGTTTTTCTTTTTTACCCAGCTATGAAAACCTTTCAAATTTTCCTTTTTTTATGTTGTGGCTTTTGTAGCCTGAGTGCATTTCCACAAAAGGCTGCTAATTCATCAAGTTCGGTAGTATATCACTCTCCCCATTTGGAAGTAGAGCAAATTACACCCCATACCTTTGTACACAGATCTTTCCTTCAAACTGATGATTTTGGGAGGGTGTCTTGCAATGGATTGGTGATCCAGGTCGGTGAGGAAGTAATCATTTTTGATAGTCCAACAACTAATGAAAGTTCACGAGAACTGATTGCTTGGGTAAAGGAGGAACTGGGAAGTAAACTTGTAGCCATAGTTCCAACGCATTTTCACAACGATTGCCTTGGAGGGTTGCAAGCCTTTCACGAGGCGGGAGTACCATCACATGCACTTGACCTGACCTTAGAATTAGCTGCAGCGAGCAAGGCCTCGGTTCCGCAACATGGATTTACCCATTCTACTAGATTCTTGATAGGAGGAAAAGAGGTTTGGGTTTCTTTTTTTGGAGAAGGTCATACTCGAGACAATGTTGTGGGCTATTTCCCTCAGGATCACGTTTTATTCGGAGGATGCTTAATCAAGGAATTGAATGCCAGCAAGGGGTATTTGGGGGATGCAAATGTGGAGGCATGGCATAAAACTGTACAAAAAGTAAAAGAGGCCTTTCCTCAGGTGTATCGGGTAGTTCCTGGACATGGAGAAGTGGGAGATGCATCCCTGTTGGACTACACAATCCGCCTTTTTTTAGTTCAATAAGCGGTTCTTTTAACTTTTCATCCCTTTTAAATCTCGCTCAAACAGGTACGAATTCGCTCAAATTGCGATAGGAACTAAAGAAAAATCCAATCTTTCCACTTCCCTTAAAAAAATCAAAATTGACTCTAAAATTGAACTTGGCAAGAAGGGTTTAAATTGTATCTTTGCCGAATTATTTACAGAATCTAACATTGAATCCGACTAGTTTATGGAACAAGCGCTGATTTATTTAGTCCCTGCGCTGGGACTTGTAGGCCTAATCATCATGGCAGTAAAGTCTGCTTGGGTGACCAAGCAGCCCACAGGAGATGAAAACATGGTGGAACTCGCTGGCTACATAGCGGATGGCGCCATGGCATTTTTGAAAGCAGAATGGAAAGTTCTTTCCTATTTTGC
>SXYU01000138.1 GCA_005788235.1 Cytophagales bacterium | reverse complement strand
CAAATTGCTTCAGGAGAGCATTGCGCTGCTTGAGAAAATGGTGGTAGCGAATCAGCTGCTCCAAGTAAGGATGGTCTAGTTGAGCGAGAAGGCCATCGAAAAATTTTCGCCTGCCCTCACTGCCTCCTTTGATCAGCTCGGTGTCATCGGGAGCAATTAAGACAAGCGGAATTTTTCCCAGATGGTCGCTGACTTTGTCGACGCCCTTCCCATTTTGGAAAATCTGTTTCTTTTTGCCCTGCTCCAAGGTACAGCGCACTTCCAATGGCTTGGACTCCACGGTAAACTTACCGATTAGGGTAAAAAACTCCTTTTCGTGCTGGATGCTCAGCGCATCGCTGCTTTGCGAGGCACTTTTGGTCAAGGAGAGGTAATGGATGCCGTCCAATACATTCGTTTTTCCGCTGCCATTTTTGCCCAAAAAGCAATTGATCTGTGGGCTAAAGGCAAGCTTGCTCTGAAGGTGATTTTTAAATTGAATGAGGTCTAGGGACTCCAAAATCATGTGAGCGGCGAATTATTTGCAAGTCATCCTAATTTTTAGGTCGGGATTACTATATTTGAGGCCTAAAATAGTACATTTTGATCAGTACCCTATGGCAAAGAAAACTGCAGCCGCAAAGACCAAGGTAAACTACTCCAAAGAGACCTATGCTTTCTGGTACGAAAGTATGCTTTTAATGAGGCGTTTTGAGGAAAAAGCAGGCCAATTGTATGGCCAACAAAAGATCAGAGGATTTTGTCACCTATACATTGGCCAAGAGGCTTGTGCTTCCGGGGCCATTACTGCCTTGACCAAAGACGATAAGTGGATTACTGCTTACCGCTGCCATGCACACCCGCTGGGCTTAGGCACAGATCCTGGAGCCATCATGGCTGAGCTTTATGGCAAGGCCACTGGAACTACCAAAGGCAAGGGAGGGTCCATGCACATTTTCGATAAGGAACGAAATTTCTTGGGAGGCCATGGCATCGTTGGTGCTCAGATTCCGATGGGACTAGGCATTGCCTTTGCTGAAAAATATGCTGGAACCAAAAATCTTTGCATTGCCAAAATGGGTGATGGAGCGCTTCGTCAAGGAGCAGTGCATGAGGCCTTCAACTTGGCCATGCTCTACAAAAGCCCTGTGATTTTCGTGATTGAAAATAATGGCTATGCCATGGGAACTTCCGTAGCTCGGACTTCCAATGTCACCGAATTGTACAAGATTGGTGAAGCCTACGACATGCCTTCTTTCCCAGTGGATGGAATGAATGTAGAAGCCATACACGAGGCGGTGGCCGAAGCGGCTGCAAGAGCTCGTCGAGGCGATGGTCCAACACTCTTGGAATTTAGAACATACCGATTCAAAGGGCACTCCATGTCTGACCCGCAAAAATACCGCAGCAAGGAAGAAGTAGAAGAATACAAGCAGCGTGACCCAATTGAGCAGGTGCTTTCCACCATTCGTGAAAATGAACTCTTGAGCGAAGTAGAGATCGAAGCCATCAACAAAAAAGTAAAAACTCAAGTTGAAGATGCGGTTAAGTTTGCCGAAGAATCTCCTTGGCCAGATGGGATGGATGCCTTCAAGGATGTGTATGTTCAGGAGAACTATCCTTTTGTGATGGAGTAACTATCCGGCCCTATACCGAGAGGTGCTTGTGTAATTGATAAAAACCGTATATTTGCGACCGAAATTTGAGCAACATGGCTAAGAAAGAAACAAAAAAATCAGAGCAAAACGAACTAATTGAAAACCCTGAGGTAATCGCTGCAAAAATAGTTCCTGGCGAGGATTTTTTGAAAAATAATAGCAAAATACTAGTAGGCCTTTGTGTAGGAGCTGCGCTTTTGATAGGAGGTATACTGTTTTTCCAATACAATACCCAACAACAAAACGAAAAAGCCCAAGCAGAAATGTTTCAGGCAGTATACTTCTTTGAGCAGGATAGCGTGGACTTTGCGCTCAACGGAGATGGCATCAACAAGGGATTTTTGTCCATCATTGAAGATTACCCTCGTACCGAAGCGGCCAACTTATCCCATTTCTACACCGGATCGATTTACCTTTCGCAGAAGAAATTTGAAGAAGCGTTGACACACTTGGAAGAATTTTCTACAGACGACTACTTGGTACAGGCCAGAGCGTATTCTTTGATTGGCGATGCGAACCTGGAGTTGGGCAAAACCGAAGAAGCAATTGCTCAATATACCAAGGCAGCTCGTACGAATGAGAACAAATACATGTCACCTAAATACCTTGCTAAACTGGCAGTGGCTCAGGAAGAAGCAGGAAAAGTAGAAGATGCGATCCAATCGTATTCTGAGATCGAAGAAAAATACTACGAGTCTTTTGAATTCGCTGCGGCTCGAAAACATAAAGCTCGCTTGGAAGGCCTTTCCGCTAAGTAATGCGTTTTAATGCATGCTAGAAGAGTAAGGTGCTTGGTGTCTTACTCTTTTTTGTTTTAACCCACTTATATCCCCATGTCCTATGGCTAGTTCCTCAAAAAACCTCAGCGATTACAATTCCAACAACCTCCCCGATGTATCCAAAAAGCGATTTGCGATTGTGGTATCTGAATGGAATGAAGAAGTAACTGAGTCGTTGTATTCGGGAGCCTATGAAACCCTGCTTCAGCATGGGGTGAATCCCAAAAACATCGTTCGCAAGCAGGTTCCTGGATCCTTTGAACTTTCACTAGCCGCTCAGTGGTGTGCGCAAGATGAGCAGATCGATGCGGTGATTTGCCTTGGATGTGTGATTCAGGGGGAAACGCGTCACTTTGACTTCATCTGCAATGCAGTAGCACAGGGCATCACGCAGGTAAGTTTGAAATACAACAAACCCGTCATCTTTGGGGTGCTCACCCCAAACACGCAGCAGCAGGCCCTTGATCGAGCTGGAGGAAAGCATGGCAACAAGGGGGATGAAGCCGCTATCACAGCTATTAAAATGCTTGGATTCTAACCTATACCTTATTACAAGTGAAAATAATGAAGTTTGGAGGGACCTCCGTAGGACGTCCCGAGCGCATGCATCAAGTCAAAGACTTGATTACGGGAAGCACTGAACCAACCCTAGTGGTCCTTTCTGCTCTATCTGGCACCACCAATGCCCTAGTGGGTATCGGAGAAGCCTTGGCTGCGGCTGATAAGGTACTCGCTAAGGAGCGGATTGACAGCCTACATTCCCATTATTTGAAGTTCTACCTGGAACTTTTGAAAAGCCCTGCCGCCAGAACAAAGGCAGAGGAGATCCTGAAGGAGCACTTTGAATTTCTGAACATCCTACTTAAAATCTCATTCAACGAAGCGATTCAACGGGACATACTTACTCAAGGGGAACTGCTATCGACTAAGCTTTTTCATACGCTTTTGGAAGAGTTGGGGGTTTCTTCTGTACTGCTACCGGCTTTGGATTTTATGAGCATCGATGAAAACTCCGAGCCTGAGCTGGGGAAAATTTCAGAGCGCTTGAAAGCACAACTTAGTCAGCATCCCAATCAGCACCTCTTCATTACCCAAGGATATATCTGTAAAAATCACCGTGGCGAGGTAGACAACCTTAAACGTGGAGGAAGTGATTACACGGCTTCCCTAGTGGCGGCGGCAGTGCAGGCC
Organism: Cytophagales bacterium; assembly: GCA_005788235.1. Classification (GTDB taxonomy): domain Bacteria; phylum Bacteroidota; class Bacteroidia; order Cytophagales; family Cyclobacteriaceae; genus Algoriphagus. Next base: position 6,945 of record SXYU01000138.1, on the reverse strand, counting down.
TCCGTTTGCGAGATTTGGACCGACATTGATGGCATGCACAACAACGATCCACGGGTGGTGGATCGAACGCGTCCCATTGCCGAGCTCTCCTTTGACGAAGCAGCTGAGTTGGCCTACTTTGGAGCCAAAATCCTTCACCCAGCTTCCATCTGGCCTGCCCAACTGCACAATGTGCCTGTCAGACTACTGAATACAATGGACCCTGCTGCGGTAGGTACCTTGATCAAGGCAGATGTGGTGGAAACAGGTGTAAAAGCCATTGCAGCCAAAGATGGGATTACTGCCATCAACATTAAATCCAGCCGCATGCTCTTGGCCTATGGATTTTTACGACGGATTTTTGAGGTCTTTGAAGCTTTTAAAACTCCGATTGACATGATTACCACCTCGGAAGTGGCTGTATCGGTGACTATTGATGACCTGAGCCATTTGGACCAGATTGTGGAAGAGTTGCGGCGCTTTGGAACGGTGGAAGTGGACCCAAACCAAGCCATTATCTGCGTGGTAGGCAATCAAGTCGCAGAAACGAAGGGTTCAATCAGTGCCGTTATGGATTCTTTGGTGGACATTCCTATTCGGATGGTGTCTTTTGGAGGTAGCAAACACAATGTATCCATCTTGGTAGATGCAAAGTACAAGGTGCAGGCACTCAAAAGCCTCAATGAAGGTGTATTTAGTTGGTAATTTTCTAGATTGATGACGACTTCTAAACCCAGATTTTTACAGCGTTTGCAAAACAAATGGCAGCTGAAAAGCCTGAACCAAGTGCTCTTGGTTTTGCTTGTATTTGCCTGTACTGGAACTACCATTTTGTTGATTAAGAATCCGATCCTTGCTTTTTTTGGTATCGAGAGAGGTGGAGGATTTATGAATACCCTCGCGTACCTACTTCTGGTGCTGCCCTTGTACCAAATTATGCTCTTGATCTATGGCTTTATTTTTGGGCAGTTTCGGTTTTTTTGGGAAAAGGAAAAGCAATTGGTGCGGCGGATTGGAAGAATTTTTATTCGAAAAAAATAGAAGTATCAAGTTTAGCTGATCCGACTCCAGTTGACGGCCGTCTTTTTTTGCTGGCGAACTTGGCGAAGGATTGGGAAATGTTGGGGATCCTCCAAGTTAGGATCGGTTGCCAACACTTGCTGCGCGGCATCTCGTGCCAAAGTGAGTAGTGGTGCATCCTTACTCAAGTCGGCAATCAGAAGGTCGGTAATTCCACTTTGTTGGGTGCCCATCAAGTCGCCAGGTCCTCGTAGCCGTAGGTCCACGTCTGCGATTTCAAATCCATCGTTGGTGCGTACCAGGGTATCCAAGCGAATGCGGGAATCTCGACTGAGCTCCACCTTGCTCATCAAGATGCAGTAACTCTGTTCGGCACCCCTTCCCACTCGCCCGCGAAGTTGATGGAGTTGGGAGAGGCCAAATCGTTCTGCATTTTCAATAATCATCACGGACGCGTTGGGTACATTTACGCCTACTTCGATGACGGTAGTTGCCACCATAATTTTTGTTTCTCCTTTCACAAAGCGCTGCATTTCGTAATCCTTGGCATCGGCTTTCATGCCACCATGGACGATACTCAAAGGCACCTGTGGGAAAGCCCTTGCAATACTTTCGTAGCCATCCATCAGGTTTTTGAGGTCCAGACTTTGGGACTCTTCAATCAGGGGATAGACGATGTATACCTGCCGACCTTTTTTGATTTCCTCTTGAATAAAGCCAAAGACCTTGAGTCTGTCCTTGTCGTAGCGGTGGACGGTTTGAATGGGCTTTCGCCCTGCTGGGAGTTCGTCGATAACAGACACATCCAAATCCCCATAGAGGCTCATGGCCAGAGTTCGTGGAATCGGAGTGGCAGTCATGACAAGCACATGGGGTTGGTATTGCTCATTTTTGGCCCACAGCTTCGCGCGCTGCGCTACTCCAAATCGATGTTGCTCGTCGACGATTGCCAAACCTAAATTTTTAAATTGAACAACTTCTTCAAGGAGTGCATGCGTGCCGACAAGCAGGGGCAAGTCCCCGGATCCCAACCCTTCATGCAGCGCCTTGCGAGCCGCTTTTTTGGTTGAGCCTGTAAGCAATGCAATCTGGAGGCCCATTGCTTCGGCATAAACGCTTAGGCCCTCAAAATGCTGGTTGGCCAGAATTTCGGTGGGGGCCATCAAGCAAGTTTGCGCCCCTGAGCCTATCGCCAGGAGCATGCTGATAAAGGCCACCATGGTCTTTCCGCTACCCACATCTCCTTGAATGAGGCGATTCATCTGTTTGCCAGAGCGCATGTCCCCAAAAATTTCTCGAATCACCCGCTTCTGTGCATTGGTCAGTTCAAAGGGGAGGTGCTGGGTATAGAAGTCGGTTAGCAGTTGGGTGGATCCGAGCAGCTGTCCTCTTGACTTTTCCATTCGGGTTACTTTTAGGGTAAGTAGCCGCAATTGCAGGTAAAAAAACTCCTCAAATTTCAAGCGCTTTCGAGCCTGGGATAAGCCTTCAGGGCTAGTAGGAAAATGAATTTGTCGAATCGCTTCCTTTTTTCCCATCAGACGGTACTGATCCAAAATCCCGGGAGATAAGGTCTCTTGAATTTGTGGATAGACGAGCGGAAGCAGTAGTTCGAGAATGCGGGAGAGGCCCTTGGAATCTAGGTAGCGAACCTTGAGTTTCTCTGTCGTAGAGTAGACCGGTTGAAATTTGTTGCGGGTCTCGTTGGCTGCCGCAATGAGTTCCATCTCCGGATGAGCCATGCTCCATTTGCGTCCAAATAGTGAGGGCTTACCCAAAAAGATAAAGGAGCCTCCTAACGGTAGTCTTTTGAGTACCCAGTTGATGCCTTTAAACCAGGTCATCTCCATTTCCCCTGTTTCATCCACCACTACGGCCACCAACCTTTTTTTGGTACCCATGCCGACCAAGTCAATGCTCTTGATTCTTGCCATCACCTGGACATGCTCTAGCTCCTCGTGGAGGTCTTTGATTTTTAAAAAAGTACTGCGATCCTCGTAGCGAAAAGGGTAGTGTTGCAGTAGATCCCCATAGGTGAATATACCCAGCTCTTTGTTTAGCAGTTCAGCCTTCTGTGGGCCAACCCCCTTGAGGTATTCGATGCGGGTTTTAAAGATGGTAGACAAGGGCTTCGGTTTATGGGAAGAGCAAGTTACCGCAGACCCTTGAATTTTGCCAAGGGTTTGGAGGAAATTGTCAGGTAAAGACAAGTGCTTGCTACTTCGAATTACTGTTCCTTAAGTGTTGCGGCAAAGTTGGCGAGGCGAGCGCGATGTCCTTGTTGGCTCTGGAGGAGGGCCAATTGATTTTTTGCACGGTGTAGGTTTTGAAGGGGGTAGCTTACGCGATAGTAGACATTGCCCTCGAGGTGGTCGGTGAGGAATCTGAGTCCCATGATCAGGGTCATGATTTCTCCACCTAGGAGAAGCGACTCCGCTTCCAATGGTGTATTTGCCCCATTCAATCCTTCTAGGTAGCCCGAAAGTAACTCTTCTACTAATTCTGGAATTACCTGAATTTGTACCCAATCGGTGGCCGTTTCGGGTAGGCTGCAGGCAACTGTTCGAACGAGATCTCCAAAATCATACATCAGGTAGCCTCCCATCACTGTATCTAAGTCCACTACTGCTTCCACGTGGTTGAGGTTCTTCGAAAAAATCAGGTTGTTGATTTTGGTGTCACTGTGGGTGACCCGAAGGGGGAGATGGTTGCGTTGCATCTGGTACCAATTCACTAAAGGCAGCTGCTCTAAATACCCTTGGAGAAGCGATTGTTCCTCTTCTGGGATGGCAGCAAGCTGTTTGGCTACTTCTTGAAGTCGTGCAAATCGAAGATCAAGCCGATGAAAATTTGGGATGGTCTCTTCAAATCTTTCTGCGGAAAGTTGCTGGCTCCAGGAGGCGAATTTTCCATAGGCCTGAGCAGCCATTCGTGCTTGGGCAGGATGCTGTACTTGTTGCAAGGTGCTGCCATCTACAAAATCAAAGAGGCGGTAATTTTTTCCTTGGATAGCGGTTAGCCCGCTGCCGTTACTATTACGCAGCGGAAGGGGAAGCTGGAAGGGCAAGGGATGGATGGCTGCATGCATGGAAAGTAAGCCGAGGTTATGATCGATGCGCTCGGGGTAGTGGAAAACGGAATCATTGAAGCCCTGAAGGATCCATTTTTTATCGAGTTGACCGACTAAGAGCGTCTCGTGAATTAGTCCTTCACCAAAGGAGCGAATCGTCAGTGGGGCACTGGTAAATTGGCGGTATGCCTGGGTGAGGGCGGTAGCTAGCGCTTCAAACATGGGTCGAAAATAGAAATTTCTTCTTGTAAATACAGGGGCTAGAATCTGTCCTAAGATTTTGTAAGGCCAAGAGCTGGTTTTTGAGTAAGCTAGGGTTTCTTTCGGGATAAGAACTATTGATCTTTCTAAAAAAAATCAAAAAATGGATTGGCCTTAACTAAATAATTTTTTGTTTATTGGTCTATCAATTAACCCAAGATCCTATGAATGTTACTGCCTTAGATTGGGGCATCATTGCCGCTTTCTTTATTATTTCCCTTGTTATTGGCCTTGCTTCGGCCAAATCAGCAGGGAGTTCCGCAAAGGAATTTTTTCTTTCTGGGCGTAACATGCCCTGGTGGCTTTTGGGCGTATCCATGGTGGCCACTACCTTTTCCGCCGACACTCCCAACTTAGTTACGGATATGGTTCGAAAGGATGGTGTTGCAGGTAACTGGGCTTGGTGGGCGTTTTTGCTCACAGGCATGTTGACCGTATTTGTCTATGCCAAGTTGTGGAGGAGATCTGAGTCTACCACCGATTTAGAATTTTATGAAATGCGATATTCCGGTAAAGGAGCTGCTTTTTTGCGTGCATTCCGCGCCATTTACCTAGGCATATTCTTCAACGTGGTCATCATGGCAACGGTGTCTTTGGCAGCCATAAAGATCGGTGGGGTCATGTTGGGCCTTTCTCCTATTCAAACCTTGTTGATTGCTTCAGTGGTCACGGTGGTCTACTCCTCTTTTGGAGGGCTCAAGGGGGTGTTACTTACAGACTTTTTTCAATTTTTTGTTGCGATGCTTGGCTCCTTTGGAGCTGCGTATTATGTGTTGGAATTGCCAGAAATTGGATCTTTGCAGCAGCTATTGAGCCATGAAGTAGTTGCTACCAAGTTGGATTTTGTACCGGATTTCACCAATCCCAATGTTTATATTCCGTTATTTATTATGCCCATTGCTATCCAATGGTGGGCTACCTGGTACCCAGGAGCAGAGCCTGGTGGGGGAGGATACATTGCTCAGCGTATGCTTTCGGCTAAGGATGAGAAAAATGCGATTGGAGCTACCCTGTTTTTCAACATTGCACACTATGCGTTACGCCCTTGGCCTTGGATCATTGTTGCCCTAGCATCTTTAGTGGTATTCCCAACGGTAAATGATTTACAATTGGCATTTCCCAATATTCCTGCGGACAAGTTAGGCGATGATTTGGCCTATCCTGCGATGCTAACCTTCTTGCCCACTGGAATGATTGGGATCGTACTTGCTTCCTTAATTGCAGCAGTGATGTCTACACTATCTACTCACCTCAACTGGGGCTCGAGCTATGTAGTGAATGATTTCTACCTGCGTTTTTTAAAGCCTGAAGCAAGCGACAAGGAGTTGGTAGCTGTTGGAAGAATTTCTACTGTAGTCTTGATGGTATTGTCTAGCTTTTTGGCCTTGGCACTATCCTCTGCCTTATCCGCTTTTGCGATTTTGCTTCAAATTGGAGCTGGTACGGGTTTGATATTTATTCTACGCTGGTTTTGGTGGAGGATCAATGCCTACACCGAGATTTCTGCCATGATTATCTCTTTTGCCGTTGCAATTTTCTTTGAGGTAATCAATCCTTGGCTGGGATGGGTGGATATTCCAGCAGAGCAGAGTTATCTCAAACTCGTGTATTCGGTATCCATCACTACGGTAGGTTGGTTATTGGTGACTTTCCTGACCCAACCCGAAAAAGACGAGGTCTTGCTTTCCTTTTACCGAAAAGTTCAACCTGCTTCTTTGGGGTGGAAAAAAGTATTGGATCGATACCCTGCTGAGAAACAAGAAAAAGGCAGATTGGGAATGGAAATTGGGCTGATGCTAGTGGGTACTGTCATGGTGTATGCGGCCTTGTTTTCAACTGGATTTTTCATCTATGGAGAGATTGCCCAAGGGGTCATTTCAGGAGCTGTTGCTGTGGCGGGAGGCTTATTTATTCTATTTTCCTGGAAAAAATTAAATTCCTAAGAAATTCATTGGCATTGATTTCACTGCCCTTCACTTGTCCTAGAAAGACTCGTGTAGGCAGTTGTGGCCTACCTTCCCAATTTACTTTTTGTTTGCTGCCTTCTTTTCAAAGTTGACCGAATTGATGAGGTGGGCCATGTCTAGTTTGATGTATTCAATAACAGGGGCCAAGGAGTCGTTTTTGAGAGCGGAATTGAAGTAAACTGCTCCTCGAAGGAAATTGGAGGTGGAGTCGGTTACAAAAAATTGAAATTGTGTAGGGACCTCTCCTGATAGTTCTGCAACTACCGCCACATAGCCATTTGGGGTAAGCAAAATCGCTTCTTCAATTCCATAAGCCTTGATTTGGTGCTTTGCCGTGAGGTTAAAAGCATCATTGGATAAGGTTTTGAAATCCGTGCTTTGGTCAATCTTTTTGTAGGTCAAATGCACCTTGGCTCCAAATTCTTTGTAATTCAGGTTGATCCACTCTTTTTCGTCTAAGTTGAAAGAGTCTGCTTCCACTCTGCTATGGGTTGAAAAATCCAATTGATAGGGATATCCTTGTTCTAGTCTTTGGTATTCGTGGCGCGGCAACTCAATGCGGTTGTATCCTGGAGGCTTTGGAAGCCAGTTGGATTCGCAGGCGAGGCAAAACAGCATAAGAAAGGCTAAGGGAAAGAATCGCTTCAT
>SXYU01000137.1 GCA_005788235.1 Cytophagales bacterium | reverse complement strand
TTGCTGTATGATTTTTTAATGGAGGCGAGAATATTTTTGGATTTTTCTCCCTCACCAAGCACCATGGCGTCGTAGGCAAGCTTCACGCGCTCCCAACGGTTGTCTCGGTCCATGGCATAATAGCGGCCAATTACGGAAGCAATTTTTCCAACCGAATGGTCCAAATGGTTTTGCAGGTCCCCTAGGTAGGCCAACCCTCCTTTGGGGTCGGTATCGCGGCCATCGGTAAAAGCATGGATAAACACACCTTCCATCCCATGGTGTTTGGCGGCATCACACAGCCCCTTGAGGTGCTCGATGTGCGCATGTACGCCCCCATCAGATACCAATCCCAAAAAATGCACTTTTTTATTTCCTGCTTTCGCTCTGGCAAAGGCAGCACTCAAAACAGGATGGGTAAGTAGTTCCCCCTGCTGAACTGCCAAATTGATTTTTACCAAGTCTTGGTAGACAATCCTTCCCGCACCAATGTTCATGTGCCCCACTTCCGAGTTGCCCATTTGACCCTCAGGTAAGCCAACAGCAAGACCTGAAGCCTCTAGCTTGGAATGGGGATACGTTTTGAATAAGCTGTCGATAAAGGGAGTGTTGGCCTTGTCGATGGCAGAAACTGCAGGATTAGTAGCTAATCCCCAACCATCCAAAATCATCAATAAAACATTCTTATTCATGCTGCAAATATAGTACAATAGAAACCAAAATGGGGCTGTAATGTTGTAAATTAACCAGTTAAAGAAGGTTTTTCTAATTTAGAGAGTTGAAAAAGAAACAATTATTTTTTTGAATTTCTTTGGCCTACAAATTCAAAAATAGGATTCTCTGCAATCCTAACAGCGGCTCAATGAAAGGGTTGGCCTCTAGGATAAGGCAACTGTCCACAGACGACAGCAGATTGTAATTGTAGAAGCAAATCGTAGTCATACCTAAATCGGCAGTGGACTGCTGAAAGTTAGCCGTTGAACTAATGGCCTTCCAACTTTATTTTCTTTGGTTTCAGTTTGCAGGACTATCAAGATTTAAAAATTCAAGGTTCCGCTTAATCCCCTTAAACTTGGTTCGGTTGACGGCCGAACCAGAAAAAACTTTTTTAAATGTTTCTTCAGTGAGCTCCTTCCAACCTTTTGAAGTAAATGTTGCTAGGTCAGAGGAAGGTGTAAATGCCGGTTCCTGATTCGGTTTGGAAAATCGGTTCCAAGGGCAGACGTCCTGACAGACATCACAACCAAATACCCAGTTGTCCATCTTCCCCGCGAAGGAACTAGGGATGGCATCCTTTAATTCGATGGTTAAGTAAGATATGCATCGAGAGGCATCTACTACGCCCGGAGCCACGATTGCCTCCGTAGGACAAGCATCCATGCAAGCCGTGCAGGTACCACAGTAATCTTTGGTGATGGGAAGGTCCGGCGTAGCTTCCAAATCAATCACCAGTTCTGCTAAAAAGAAAAAGCTACCTAGCCTCCGATTGAGTAGGAGGCTATTTTTACCAATCCAACCCAGGCCTGCCCGCTGTGCCCATTGCCGTTCAAGTATCGGTGCAGAATCTACAAAACTACGCCCATTAATCTCTCCCACCTCGTCGTGGAGGCCAGTCAAAAACTCTTGTAACTTTTTCTGAATGACCTCATGGTAATCTTTGCCGTAAGCATACTTAGCCAACTTGATATCTTCAGATCCTTCTGGGAGTACTTGTTCCGGGTAATAATTATACACCAAAGAAACCACCGTTTTCGCTCCTTCCACCAACTTTCGGGGATCGAGTCGCTTGTCAAAATGATTGGCAAGGTACCCCATCTGTCCTTGGTAGTCTCGGCGCAACCACTCTTCCAATTTGGGAGCTTCTTCAGCCAAAAATTCCGCTTTAGCAAGGCCACAAAAGTCAAAGCCTAGGCGCTTTGCGGTGGCTTTTAACAGCTGAGCATGTCGATCTGAAGCAGTCATTAGGAATCGAAAATAGGGAGTTTTCAACTATTTTTCGCCCAAAAAATATCGAAGGGGATGAATCCTTTGTTTAAGCTCTTTGTCAGAATTGATGTAAAACAAATAAAGGTAAGTTCAAAAGTCAGAATGGAGAAGGTAGTGGTTCTTTTTTTAAATTTTTGAGTCAGCCAAAACTCATTGCCACAATTGCGTGTTATCCTTACATTCAGGTTAATCATACCTAGCCATAGGGATTTTGTTTCCACTTAGTGCACACATGAAAGGCTTTACTTTTACCAAATATGTTCCTCCTCTTAATCCGGAAAAAAACCGGTTTGAAAGCCTGCTGGAAATCTTTCTTCAGCTAGTCACGATGACAGGTGGGGATGTGGCAGAGGCCCTGAGCTGGTTGACCAATCTGGACAAACGATACCAACTCACTAGTCCGGAATATGGAATAGGAAATTTTATCGAAGACCTTAAATCCAAGGGCTACCTTAGCGAAGAAAATCAAGAAGGGAAATTTGAAATCACTGGAAAAGCAGAGCAAACCATACGAAAAAGTGCTTTAGAGGAAATATTTGGCAAACTAAAAAAGAGTAAATCTGGGCAACACCGAACCCAAATTTCAGGGCCTGGTGAAGAGCAGGGTACGGAACGGCGTGCCTACGAATTTGGGGACAGCCTAGACCAAATTGCGCTTACCGATTCGCTGCGCAATGCCCAAGCTAACCGTGGAATTAGCGATGATTTTTTGCTGACCGAAGACGATTTGGAAGTGGTAGAAAACGAGCTGCGCAGCCAAACGTCCACGGTGTTGATGATTGACATTTCCCACTCCATGATCTTGTACGGAGAGGACCGCATCACGCCTGCAAAGAAGGTTGCCATGGCCTTGGCAGAGTTGATCAAAACCCGTTATCCCAAAGACACCTTGGACATCATCGTGTTTGGAAACGATGCCTGGCAGATAGAAATAAAGGATTTACCCTACCTGCAAGTGGGGCCCTACCATACGAATACAGTAGCTGGACTTGAGCTAGCCATGGACTTATTGCGAAGAAGAAAAAATCCAAACAAACAGATTTTTATGATCACAGATGGCAAGCCTACCTGCCTGAAAGTGGGGATTAAATACTATAAAAATGCCTTTGGCATTGACAGCAAAATCTTAGCAGAAACACTTAAGCTTGCCGCTCAATGCAGGAAATTGAAAATTCCTGTGACCACCTTTATGATTGCTACGGATCCCTATCTCAAGGAGTTTGTGAAGGAATTTACGAAGGTCAACAACGGCAATGCCTATTACAGCAGCTTGAAAGGGCTGGGAGATTTAATTTTTGAGGACTACAGACGAAACCGAACCAAACGCTTTTAGAATGGATTACGCACAACTTACCGGAGAGCAACTTCTTCAAATCAAAACTCTTGGCCAACTGAAGGCAGCAGGCTACAGCCCGAAGTCCATCAAAGAGGAGCTTCGAACCAATCTAATCCAAAAAATAAAAGCAAAAGAAAACGTATTTGAAGGCGTTTGGGGCTATGAAGACACGGTAATTCCTGACATGGAGCGCGCAATTCTTTCGCGTCACAACATCAATTTGCTCGGACTTCGAGGGCAGGCGAAAACTAGAATTGCACGAATGATGACCCTACTTCTAGACGAGTTTGTACCTGTTCTCTTTGGTTCGGAACTCAATGAAGATCCACTGCTCCCGCTATCCACTTTTGCCAAAAACTTGATCGACGAAAAGGGTGATGACTGCCTTATCTCTTGGTTGCCACGAGCAGAACGCTATGCGGAAAAATTAGCCACTCCAGATGTATCTGTAGCCGATCTCATTGGGGATGTAGATCCTATCAAGGCGGCGACTCTCAAACTAAATTACAATGACGAGCGGGTCATACATTATGGATTAGTGCCTCGTTCGCACCGCTGCATTTTTGTCATCAACGAACTTCCAGACCTTCAAGCGAGAATCCAGGTAGCCCTTTTCAATATTTTACAGGAAGGGGACATCCAGATTCGTGGATTTAAGCTGCGCTTACCTTTGGACATCCAGTTTATCTTTACAGCCAACCCTGAAGATTACACCAATCGGGGCAGTATTGTGACCCCGCTTAAAGACCGAATCGAAAGTCAAATCATCACACACTATCCCAAGTCCATTGACATTGGCAAAAAAATCACAGCACAGGAAGCACGACTACAAGGAAAGCCAGTGAGCAACATCCATGTTCCAGAGCTCATGAAAGATCTGATTGAACAAATTGCCATAGAGGCCCGCCACTCCGAGTTTGTGGATGAAAAAAGTGGGGTATCAGCAAGGCTTACCATTTCGGCCTATGAAAATCTAATTTCAGCAGCAGAAAGAAGGATGTATCGGAACAATGAGACAAGCACCATTGTGCGAATTTCTGATCTGATCGGTGTCATTCCCGCCATCACAGGGAAGGTAGAGCTTGTTTATGAGGGCGAACAAGAAGGTGCTGGGCTGGTGGCCTACAACCTGATTGGAAAGGCTATTCGAACCCAGTTTACCCATTATTTTCCTTCACCTGAGCAGAAGAAAAAGGAGCGTTCTGCCAATCCTTACGTCGTTCCCTTGGCTTGGTTTGGAGAAGGAAATGAATTAGATATTTTGACTGACCTGAGCAACAAAACCTACAAAAGTATCTTGCATGGAGTTCCTGGGCTAGAAAAAGTAGTGACCCAACTGGTGGCTCAGCTCCCCGAAAAAGAGCGGGAATTCTTTATGGAGTTTGCACTTCATGGATTAGCTGAATACTCCCAGCTGAGCAAAAAAATGATAGATACTGGACTTCAATTTAAAGACCTTTTCAGCTCCATGTTTGAGATAGGAGGAGAAGATGAAGAGGGTTTTGAAGACGAGGAAGACGATTCTTAAGGAGTAGCCACTGCAAGTTTGGAGGAGTTAGGTCAAGTTTAGGAAGGATCTAAGAAGGGTTTAGATATCCGCTATATTTGTAAGATGTCCGAAAATCAACTTCCAGAGGCATTTGAATCTCAAATGCTGGCACTACTTGGATCCCATGAGTTTACCCTTTTTAAGGAAGGATTAGCCCTGCCTTCGCAAACATCCATTCGACTCAACCAGAGGAAGTTTGTAGCGCTACCCTACCCCAGGCGGGCGATTCCCTGGGCTAAAGAGGGGTATTTTTTGGAGGAGCGACCCAGTTTTACTATGGATCCTACCTTCCATGCTGGGGCCTATTATGTGCAGGAAGCTTCCTCGATGTTTATTTCCCATATCCTAGAATCCCAAAAAATACAAAAAGGAATATTCTTGGACTTGGCTGCTGCCCCTGGCGGGAAAAGCACCTTGCTTTCAAGTTATTTGGGGGAAGAGGGGTTGCTAGTAGCCAATGAAGTCATTGCTTCCCGAGCTCAAATTTTAAAGGAAAATGTAATCAAATGGGGCCTTGGCAACACGGTAGTTACCCACAACGATCCGGAGCATTTCGATCCTTTGCAGGGATTTTTTGACCTGGTCCTCGTGGATGCTCCCTGCTCTGGAGAAGGCATGTTTCGAAAAGACCCATTGGCTCGTGAAGAATGGTCGGCCGAACATGTCTCCTTATGCTCTGCTCGACAGAAACGTATTGTGGATAAAGCGGGGGAGCTAGTGAAAGGCGGAGGGTACCTTTTGTATTCTACCTGTACTTTTAACGAAAAAGAGAATGAGGAAATTCTTCGGTTTTTAATTGAGGAGTTTGCTTTTGAGCCGGTTCGAATCGCGTTAGATCCGAGTTGGGGAGTTGTCGAAACGCAGGTGATTTCCGCAGAAGAAACCTTTTTTGGATACCGCTTTTTTCCGCACAAGGTGGCGGGAGAGGGGTTTTTTATCACCGTCCTACGAAGACCAGATGCAGCCTATTCACTAGTAGCTCCGACCACCAAAGAATTTAAACACCACAGCCTCAAGCGCGTAGGAGATAAAGATGCTACCGTACTTGAACAAGAAGTTGGGGGCGATGGAACGGGCAAATTTTACCTATTGCAGGATGCTTATTTCAGAATGCATGGGGGCTATTCCCAAGAACTAGAAAAGGTGGCACAAGTGCTAAGCATTCGCTATTTCGGGGTGGAACTAGGCAAAAAACAAGGAAAAGAATGGATTCCTAGTCATGAATGGGCCCTCTCTACCCTTTCCAAAAATAGGTTTCCCGAAAAGGAACTTTCTGTGGAGGAAGCCTTGGATTTTTTACGAAAAAAAGAGCAATCCTTTGCGGGGCTTCCGTTAGGATGGATCCTGCTCACCTACCAGAAGCTCCCCCTAGGATGGATTAAGAATTTAGGCAATCGGGCAAACAACTATTATCCGAAAGAATGGCGAATTCGGAACTAAAAAGTAATCCCCAAAGTACCACTAGGAGTCTATTCTGAAATTAATTTTCGACATCAGGCCAAGAAAGTGGCCGCTCTTCCTAACTTAGAAGTCAAGTCAACCCCTCCAGATTCCATGCTCAAAAAACAGCGATACGAAGCCTTTATCCAGCATTTTTCTGAAAGTATGCCGGTTGCAGAAACTGAGCTTGAGTATGAAAACACCTTTCAGTTGCTCGTTGCGGTTGTTTTATCAGCACAATGCACCGATAAGCGGGTAAATATCGTGACACGCGAACTTTTCAAGCACTTTCCAACGGCTGCCCACCTGGCTACAAGCCATTTTGACGAACTTTTTCCCTACATCCGATCCGTTTCCTACCCCAACAACAAGACAAAACACCTCATTGGACTAGGTAAAATGCTTCTGAATGATTTTGCAGGAGAGGTCCCCTCCACCGTAGAAGAGTTGGTCAAATTGCCTGGTGTAGGAAGAAAAACCGCCAATGTGATTACCTCTGTAGTTTGGCAACAACCCAACATGGCAGTAGATACGCACGTATATCGGGTATCTCGGCGCTTGGGGCTAGTGCCTTTAACCGCCAAGACTCCCCTAGAAGTAGAAAAACAATTGGTCAAGCATTTGCCGAAGGAGCACATTCACAAGGCTCACCATTGGCTGATTCTTCATGGGCGCTATACTTGTCTAGCAAGAAGTCCCAAATGCAGTGTTTGTGGAATCACACAGCTCTGCAAAAATTTCGAAAAAACGCAAAAGCCCGCGGATAAAACCTGAAAGACACTGCTGGTCTAAGCCCTAGTTTTCAGAGGCATTGCGTGGTCGATACCCAGAATCTTTAAACAACTTTTTTGCATCCGCTTCGCGCATCAGCTCCGGTAAGGAGAGATCCTGCTGAACCGCAAATTCTTCTACAATATTCCATCCTATCCAACGCCCAATTCTGCCTGGGGCATCCGCGCTAATTGCATCTGTTGCTGGAGCTTCGCCAATGTATTTGCGGATTTCGAATGGATTGGTTTCGAACAACAATTCGTTCTCAATAAAATGTGCCCAAATAATGTCTTCATTGTCCCAGCAGGCCTGAATTTGTTCGGGCGTGTAGCCAATCAGGTATTGGTCATCCGTGCAAGGCAAGATGGATTTGACAAAATGATAGGCCTTCCCATAGTAAACCATTTCGGCCAAGAGCGTATTTTCTTTGGGGTCAATCTCATTGTACCGAGAAGAAATGGCTAAGACAATCATTGGAACGAGGTATTTGCGCTCGTAACGGGAGGCAAGGTACCTGGGAATATCGGGTTGGAAAACGTGGTCACTTGGCAAAAAATAATCAAGCCCAATCACGATCACTTCTTCATCTAGGATCAAGTCAAATCCAAAGCCTGACACATAGGTATACACTTTGGGCTCTTTGAAGTCGGGATAATAGCTTTTCAAGTAAGCAAAAGCCTGCTCCAATTCTATTTTAAGATCCGATAGATTGGCAAACTCCTTGGCAACGGCTTTATTCAATTCTTGCATAGCCGAATCTTGATGCAGGCGTACAAGATCTCCCGCCAAAGAATCCATATTGGGATAAGTATCTACGCCAAGCGCCTTGGAAGTTATTTCTGGATATTGCTCCAATAAAGCAAGCATCTCCTCCTTGGTTTCTGCTCTAAAAAAAGCCGGTTCCAGACGCTGAATAGTCAATTCCACACGGCCTTCTAGTCGATCTTCATCTAGAGTACAGGTGCTGTCTGATGATTGACAGGAAAAAAGCACGGTGACCAATAGAACGACGGAGAAGCGGATATACATGAATTTGTTTTTTTGGCAAGTTAAAGAAAGCCTACCAATTCTACAGAACATCGCGGCTTTAGGCTTTTATCACCTCTAATTTCAGCTCCAATTGTCTTGCATTTTTGGGATAATTGGTTTGAAATCGGCGATTAAATGTCAAGCTCTTTCGTTCAAATCTGTTCATAGATTTGGTATAATTAAGAATTAAACGGATTTTTATCCATTAGATTCTTCTACACCCCACGGAATTCCATTTTCACGATGAAGTCTTTTCACAAATTTGCCTACTTTTTTTTACTACTTTGCCTCTGGGCCTTTGCTCCATCTTTCGTTTTTGCGCAGCAAAATGTAGAACTCAACACCATACGAGTAGATCAACTTAGTGATGATCAAATCGAGGAACTCGTCAAGCGCGCCCAAGATGCAGGACTGAGCAGCACGGACTTTCTAATGATGGCCCAGATGCGAGGCATGCCTTCAGGGGAAGTTGAAAAACTTCGAAACAGAATTGAGGACTTGGGTACAGGCTCCAGCAAGTCAAGATCAACCAATGCCTCAAAGAGATCCGCTCGCGAACAAATAGACATCAACGACATCACCAGAGGCCTGATGGAAACACAGGAGTTAATGGAAGAGGAAAAAGCGGATTCCTTGCTTTTTGGAAGTAACTTGTTTTTCCAGAAAAACCGCAAACTCAGCTTTGAGCCAAGCCTAAACCAGGCTACTCCCAAAAATTACATTCTTGGGCCAGGAGACCTTATCTATGTAGATATTTATGGAGAATCTGAAAAATATTACGAGGCAACCGTCAACCCAGAAGGCACCATTTTACTAGATAATATCGGCTTGATTGCGGTGTCTGGAAAGACCATTGAAGCGGCTGAAGGAATCATCAAAAACCGAGTAGCAACCTTTTACACTGGGCTTTCTGGCACCAATCCAAAGACATTTTTGCAAGTGTCCCTTGGCAATGTCAAAACCATCAAGGTGCATATTTTGAACGAGGTTCGCCTGCCTGGAACTTTCACCCTGAGTGCCTTTTCTACAGTTTTCAACGCACTTTACGCGGCTGGAGGCCCTTCAGATAAGGGAACTTTGCGTGCCATCCAGCTCATCCGCAACAACAAAAAAATTGCTGAAATTGATGTGTATGACCTACTCATCAATGGAACAGCCAATTTGGATGTCCAGCTCCAAGATCAAGATGTGATCCTGGTCAACCCTTATCTCGCTCGAGTGAAGGTGATAGGTGAGGTTAAGCGCCCCTTGATTTTTGAGGTCACCCCCGAGGACAACCTAGAGGACATCCTTCGCTTTGCCGGGGGATTTACAGACTTGGCTTTTAAGGATCGCATTTCCATCTCTCGCATCACCGGAAATCAACGCTCCATCTCGGATGTCTATCAAAATCAACTGGGACTTTTCAACCTGAAGGGAGGTGATGAAGTGACTGTAGGAAGAATTATTGATCGATATAGCAACCGAATTCAAATCAAAGGTGCCGTTTTTAGACCTGGAACCTTTGCCCTCACCGACAGGATTACGCTTACCCAATTGATCAAAAATGCAGATGGTCTCAAAGGTGATGCCTACACTCAACGAGCCAGCATCTTGCGAACCAAAGGAGACCTCAGCTCGGAAGTATTGGAAGTGAATCTTCAAGCCGTGATGGAAGGCCGCCAAGAAGATGTAGTCCTACAGCGTGAAGATGTTATCCGTATTTCTAGCATTTATGATGTGCAAAACGAACGCTACATACAGATTCTTGGAGAGGTAAAGCGTCCAGGCACCTATCCCTATTCAGCAGGAATGACGCCTGAGGAACTTATTCTAACCGCTGGTGGTCTGCAGGAATCTGCCAACATAAAAGACATTGAAATTGCCAGAAGGCTGGAAGACTCGGATTCCGGGACGCTTTCGGATATCATCACCACCTCTATCAATGCAGATTTATCCTTCAACCCGAATGCTATTTCATTGGAGCCTTTCGATCAGGTGATTGTACGAAAGCGTGCCAATTTTACAATGCAGCGCCTTGTATCAGTAGAAGGGCAGGTCAATTCTCCAGGAATTTTTGCGATTCAAACTAGTGTAGACCGGATTTCAGATTTGATCAAAAGAGCTGGAGGGGTAAATCAATTTGCCTACACCAAAGGCGCTACTTTGATTCGTAAAACAGAGTTTTTTAACACCGAGTCGGAGCAAGTGCGGAGACAGAAAAATTTGGAAGCGCTACGCGTTCTTCTGAAGGACAATCCAACCAAGCCTGAAGCACAGGAAGAACTCCTTATTCGCCTTTTCAGAGACCTTCCAAAGGAAAAAATAGAGAAAAAGGATTCTACCGCCAATAATGCCAAACGAGAGTCTTTGGATCAAATTGCTGCAGAAACCCCTGGCGTAGCGGTTAAATTCAAGGAAACCGAGGCGGTAGCGATCAACTTAGAAAAAATATTGGCTAATCCTGGGTCTGAGGAAGATTTGGTCCTCGAGGAAGGCGATATACTCAATGTGCCCAAGCTCTTGCAAACCGTTCGTATGCGTGGAGATGTAGTCTATCCGACTACCTTAAGACACGAGCAAGGCCGTAGCCTTCGGTTTTACATCAACGGCGCAGGTGGGTTTGACCGAAGAGCCAACCGCAAGCAAACTTATGTAGTCTATGCAAATGGTGCAGTAAAACGAACCAAAGGGTTCCTTGGCGTTCGAAGCTACCCAGTCGTGGAGCCTGGGGCTGAAGTCATCATTCCAAGTAAAGGAGCTAAGATTCCTATTCGTCTAGGCGAATTGGTTGGTGTCACCACTGGACTGGCCACCTTGGCATTGGTTCTTTCTCAAATCAACCAACAGTAATCCCAATGAGCGGAAATTCACATTTTTCAGCCTCCCAATTCACCTTGAAAGAGGTGGTACAAAACTTAATCAATTGGCTGCATTTTTTCAGCTCCAAGTGGAAAGTTCTCCTGTTATCCTTCGCATTAGGAGCTGGGATGGGAGTTGTATATTCTCAACTAAAAGACCCAATTTTTCATGCTGAAACTTCTTTCGTTTTGGAAGAAGAAGGAATGGGAGGGATTGGTCAAATGTCAGGGATTGCTAGCCTTCTTGGTGTTAATTTGGGTGGTATAGGAGGAACGAATGGCCTTTTTCGAGGGGATAACATCATGGAGCTGTATCGCTCGGACCGAATGCTAGAAGAAACACTCTTGAGTCCCTTTGACAAAGAAAGTTTATTGATAGACCGCTTTATTAAATTCGAAGAATTGGAAAATAAATGGGCCTCTGCCATTGATTTTTCAGCGATGACTTTTTCTACTTCCAAGGAGAACCATGGGGTCAAGCAGGATTCAGTAATCAAGGAAATCTCCAAAATCATTCGAGAAAAACAACTGGCAGTAGTCAAGCCGGATCGGAAATTGAGTATTATTCAGGTGACTGTTTCTTCCAAAGATGAGGGGTATGCAAAGATTTTCAACGAAACGCTAGTTAGCAAGGTGAATACCTTTTACTTGGAGACAAAAACAAAAAAAACAGGGGAAAACCTCCGTATTTTGCAAATTCAAGCAGACTCAGTTCGGGCAATCCTTGATGCAAGTCTTGGCACCTTGGCTGCCGAACAAGACCGCATTCCCAATGCCAACCCTTTGCTGAGCGTTGCCACCGTCAATGGGCGGCGAAAGCAGGTAGATGTGCAAACTAGTGCTGCTATTTTTGGAGAAATTGTGAAAAATCTGGAGATGGCAAAAATCAACCACCGCATCAATACTCCATTAATTCAATTGATTGATTCCCCCAAACTGCCCTTGAAAAGATCTGAAATTCGATTGGTGAAGGGAATGGTTTATGGAGCCATCCTCTTCGGTATCTTAGCCCTTAGCTTTCTTTATCTGAGAAGAATCTATCAAAAGCATTTACAGGAAGTCTAAACCCAAGCTTCCATGATTGAAAAAAACAATCTGTTGACCCCATTTGGGAATTTTTTCCGGAACAAGTCTCTCCAGAACTTCCTTTTTCTGGCGCTGATTCAGTCCTCAACAATTTTGATTACGATCATTTCCATACCCCTACTGATTCAAAGTATCGGGACGGAACAATTTGGCTGGGTCAACTTATCTCTTTCGGTAATTATTGTATTCAATATTTTGGTAGGCTTTGGATTCAATTTGAATGCTCCTCGAGAAGTGGCACTCAATCAATCCAATAAGGCCGCACTTTCACAGTTGGTTTCCAATGTTTTTTCTGCCAAAATCCTTCTTGCTGTTTTTTCCACTTTACTCATCTTGATCGGAGCCTACGGACTAAATCTCTTCCAAGGATATCAATCCGTTTTGGTATTCTCCGTATTTATGCTCTTTTCAGAAGCCACATTTCCGCTCTGGTTTTTTCAAGGGATGGAAAAAATGAAGCTGATTTCCATAGCCAATATTTTCAGCAAATTGCTTTACCTATTGGGTATTGTCCTTTTTATCCATGATCCGGAACAGTCCAAATGGGTCAACTTCATCCTAGGAGCGTCAGGATTAGGCATCAATATCCTGTTGCTGATTTACATCCATTATGCCTTGGATATCAAATTTTATAAACCAAGATTCCTACAGATTTTTACCTTACTTAAAAATACTGGCCTACTTTTGCTGTCCAATATTGTAACCCATTTCTCAATCAATGGAGGGTTAATTGTATTGAGTTTTTTTGCTTCTGCCATTACATTGGGCCTGTTTAGTCTTGCAGAAAGAATCACCATGGTGCTCCGGATGTTTCCATCTATGGTCATCCATTCTATTTTTCCCAATGCTGCAAAGCTATTGAAAGAAGACTTGAGTACTTTTATTAGCTATCTAAAGAAGGTTAGTTTCGCCGCTTTGGCCATTGGGTTAATTGTATCTTTGGCTGTTTTTGGCTTAGCTCCATTTATCATCCAATTATTTTCAAAATCAGAATTGGTAGATTCCATATCCTATTTGAGAGTTTTGGCCTTTATCCCCTTTTTGGCCTGCCTTAATATTTTGAATGTGGTCATTTTTCTAGTCAAAGGCCAAAACAACCTGATGTTCAAATCTTCCTGGATGATGGGTTTATTTATGGTTTCAAATTCAATCTTTCTTACCAGTCAATATGGGGCCATTGGGCTTTGTTATGCCATGTTATCTACCGAAATCGTGGTTTTTTTGATTTGCTGCATTTTAAATTGGATGTATAACCGGCCATTGATTTTAGCTATCTTAAAAACTAGTAAAGTCAATGCTGCTTGAAAAAAACGGAGTGAAAACTCAGCTCAGAAAAAAGTTGAAAGAAATTAATATAGAACCCTACAGTCCCCCAAAAGTATCCATCATCCTGGTCAATTGGAATGGCTATGAGCTTACAAAAGCTTGTTTTGTATCCTTAAGGGAACTACAGTACTCCAATTTTCAAACTGTTTTGGTAGACAATGGTTCAGAAGACGGTTCGGGAGAGAGACTGAAATCCGAATTTCCTGAGATTGAGTTATTAACTAGCCCTGACAACATTGGATTTACAGGTGGCAACAACCTTGGAATACAATGGGCATTAGATCATTCTTTTGATCAGGTACTTTTGCTCAATAATGATACCCTTGTAGAACCTGACT
>SXYU01000010.1 GCA_005788235.1 Cytophagales bacterium | reverse complement strand
CTTTCCAAAACCATCGCCCTCTTGAGTTTGGGAGCCATACTGGGCGTTGGAGGAAATTTGGGAAGAATCGCCACCGCCTTGGATTACAGCCCTTACTCCACGCGGGGCAAGGCAACCATCGAAACAGCCGGTGCAGGACTCGATAAGGATTATGCCTTTGGCTGGTCCAATGGTATTTTGGAAACCATGACGCTCCTTGTTCCTGACTTTTATGGTGGAGGAAGCACCACCCCGCTCCCTAAAGACTCCGCTTCCGAAAAAGCGCTGCGTTCCCAAGGATTGGAACCTGCACAAGTCAATGATTTCGTAAAAGGAGCCCCCACCTACTGGGGGGATCAGCCCTTTACAGGCGGACCCATTTACGGCAGTGTAATTCTAGTATTCCTAGCCATCATGGGCATTTGGGTAGCGCCACGCGCCAGCCTGATCACTTTTGGATCCATCATTGTACTCTCACTGATGCTCAGCTGGGGCAAAAACTTGGCCTGGTTCAACTACACACTTTTTGACATGCTTCCCGGCTACAACAAGTTTAGAGCTGTATCCATGGCTTTGGGCATGACGCTATTTGCGATTCCTGTGCTTGGAATGATTGCTTTGGAAAAACTTACCCAAACCAAGGCACTGAAGCCGCTCCTGATTTCAGGAGGAATAGTGGCTGGAATCACTTTACTTCTGGCATTCATGGGTGGATCATTCTTCCGTTTTGAAGGAGCCGGAGATGCTAATTATCCAGATTGGCTCGTCACGGCACTTCAAGCAGACCGCAAGGAACTGCTCTCCTCCTCCGCTTGGAAAAGCTTCGCCTTTGTAGCGCTAGCTATTGGTGCCATCTATTTTTACCTAAAGGGTAAAATCTCAGAAAGCATCCTGGGAATTGGCTTAATTGTCTTAATCACGCTAGATGTGTGGACCATCAACCGCCGCTACCTCAATAACGACTCCTTCAAGGGCAATCCATCTCGAGAGTTTTTTGCGGAGACCCCTGCAGAAAAATCAATTGCTGTAGACGAGGGCTACTTCCGAGTACTCCCGCTCACGGAAGGCCTCACCCAAGGGGCTCGCACAAGCTACCGATTCAATAGCCTTGGCGGCTACCATGGTGCCAAACTTCGCCGTTACCAGGATTTGGTGGACTACCAGATGGAGTTTGAGCTGCAAGACTTTATCAAAAAAGCAAAGGAGGGTAATTTTGACTGGGCAAGCATGGGCACGATCAACATGCTCAACACCAAGTACCTCATCGCTGGAGCAGATAGCAAGGCGGTATTTGAAAACCCAGAAGCAAATGGCCCTGCCTGGGTACCTAGCCAAGTTGTAGCCGTAGGTAGCAACAAGGAGGAAATGGACAAGCTCGGAACCATCGACACCAAAGCACAAGCCACCATCAATAGCAAAGAGTTTGGCGAGCAGGCTGCAGGAGCAGGTGCCATCACACTAACCAAGCATTCACCTAACGAACTCACCTACCGCGCAGAAATGACCACGGCCGGATTAGGCGTGTTTTCAGAAATCTACTACCCAGCAGGCTGGACCGCCAAGTTGGACGGTAAGGAAGTTCCCATCCTTCGGACCAACTACTTGCTTCGAGGACTTTCCCTTCCTGCAGGAACTCACGAAATAGTCTTTACCTTTGCCCCTGCGAGTTACACCGCTACCAAAACACCCATGATCCTGTTTCAGTATGCATTGGTGATTTTGTTGATCGCTGGACTAGTTACCACCTACAGAAAATCAGATGCAAGCCGCTGAAGAACAAGATAAAGTCGTTCGCTTCTACGACCAATTTGCCGAGAAGCAAGAAAAAACAGGCATCAACTCCCGGCATTTGAGTATCCTGGATAAGGCAAAGCAGGCTGGACTTCAAGCCCAGCACCGCATCCTAGAAGTAGGCTGTGGCATCGGCACCGTATCCCATCTTTTAGCTACCCAAGTTCCCCAAGGAAAGGTGCTTGCTGTTGACATTTCTCCAGAAAGTATTGAAAAAGCTCGAGTGCTTTGGAAAAAGCAGGGCAACCTGAAGTTTGAAGTCTCGGATATGTCCGATTTCAACCACCCGGGGGAGACCTTTGATTTTTTTGTATTTCCAGATGTATTGGAACATATTCCAGTTGCCCAACACGGACGCTTATTTGAAAATATTCAGCGCCATGCCCATGCAGACTCCGTGGTTCTGATTCATATCCCCGCTCCTCGCTACCTAGAATGGATGATTGCCAATCAGCCCGAAAAACTTCAAGTGATTGACCAGCCTCTAGACACTGGGGCCCTAGTTCAGACCTTGGGAGCCTCTGGTTTTTATTTGGAAAAAATGGAGACTTATGCGCTCTTTTTTGAAGAAAAGGACTATCAATATTTTGTATTCCAGACCAAAAAACCCATACAAAAATCCACCGCCAAAAGTAAGTGGCAGGTCCTTAAAGAACGAATTCTTATCCGTTTGAAATACGGATTACTTAGCTAACAACACAAAGAATGGAAATTAAAGCCGGCACGGTGGTAGGACTTACCTACGAACTCAAGGTAAGCAAGGAAGAAGATGAAATCGAGTCCGCTCCCTTTAGTGTAGAAGTTCGAGATGAGGAGGATCCTTTTCAGTTTCTTTTTGGACAAAGTGGGCTACCCGAAAAATTTGAAGAGCTGCTCCAAGGCAAAACCCTTAACCAAGAATTTTCCTTCACCTTAACTTCGGCAGAAGCCTATGGAGAAGCGGATGAAGAGCTCTTGATAACCTTGCCCATAGAGCAATTTTCGAAGGAAAGAGGCTTCAGTGCATCCATGCTTGAGGAAGGTAATTTCCTCCCACTCGTGGATGAAAATGGCTATCCCATGCAGGCGAAGGTTTTGAAAAATTTAGGAGAAGAGTTGCTGCTTGACTTCAACCATCCACTCGTTGGATTTGACCTGCATTTTGAAGGCAAGGTCATCGAAGTACGCAAAGCCACCAAAAAAGAACTGGAACAGGGGCATGTGGAAGGAGCAACAGATTCTGAGGTATAAATTAAGCATACCCTAAAAAAATCCCGCCAACCGAATCTTATGGCAGGATTTTTTTTGAGCTAAGATTTATGATTTCAGTACCAACACTTTTTCTTCATGAATGTGCAGGTAGACCCGGTTGCCGATTTGGTATTTTCTAGCTGGATCATCCACTTCCCACAGCTGTCCTCCCTCTTTTAAACGAACCTGAAGGCTGTTGTAGTGCACCAAAAATCGTTGGTCGACCACATGTCCTACAAGACCCCCTCGGGTGCGAATACGAATGTCAGCTGGTCGGATGTAGGACTGCTCTCGATCTGGGAGGGCATTGATGGACGAAAAAAGCCGCGCTACATACTTCGATTTGGGTTGCTCACAAAGTGCCTTGGAATTTCCCTTCTGGGTAACTTTGCCTTTTTGAAGGACTACCAAGGAATCCGTGAGCCATAGCGCATCGTCCAAGTCATGGGTCACAAAGATCACGGTGGTCCCCATCTCATGAAGAAACTCCTTCAATTCCTGGATCAATTTTCTTTTCTGAATCGCATCCAAGTGACTAAAGGGCTCGTCTAGCAATAGCACCTCCGGCTCTACCGCCAAAGCCTGCGCGATGGCCACCTTTTGCTGCTGCCCACCGCTGAGCTGCTTGGGAAGTCGGTCTTTGTAAGGGGTCAAGCCGAGTCGATCCAGCAGGTGCGCCACCCGCTGCTCTCGGTACCCTTCCTCGTAGTTTAACAGCGGACGGGTGATGTTTTCTTCGACCGTGGTATTTGGAAAGAGCTGGGAATCCTGATGGATGAGTTTGATCTCATCGTATCCAGGAACCAATTTTTCCGCAGGATTTTCAATTTTCTTTCCACCAAGGTGCACTTCACCTGAGCTCTGAGTAAGCAAGCCTGCAGCGATGCGCAGTAGCGTACTTTTACCCGAACCACTTTCCCCAATGACAGAGACAAACTCTCCCTTGGCCAGTTCTAGGCTAAAATCCTGCAGGGCAGCATGTAAATCGTAGGATTTGGTAAGCGCGCGGAGGGAAAAGTAGGACATGAGTAAAAATCAAAGTGCTGTATATGGAAATGGATTATGATTCTAAGATAGTAAGAGGATTTGAAAAGTCCACTTTCTGAACTCATTTCCGAATACTATCTCAAACACAAACTTTTTTTTGAATTAGTGCCTCATTTTTTTATTAATTTCATGACCTTATTAAAAAAACTACTATGAAAAATCAATCTCGTTTCCTCTTAACCCTAGCTCTTTTTTTCGTTGGGATAAGTGTATCACAAGCACAGCTTCAGCAGCCTGCAGCTAGCCCTGCAGCACATGTAAGCCAGGTGGTTGGCTTCACCAAAATCAGCATCGACTATTCTTCGCCTGCTGTGAAAGGCAGAAAAGTATTTGGTGGTATCATCAAGTATGGCGAAAGCTGGAGAGCAGGTGCCAATGGCCAGACCATCATCGAATTTAGCACTGCGGTAAACGTAGGTGGCAAAAACCTAGCTGCCGGTAAGTACTCCATTTTTGTTACTCCTGCAGCTACGGGCGAGTGGACCATCCACATCAACAAAAAAGCAGAGAGCATTTACAGCTACATGAAAGATGGTAAAATCGATGAAGCAGCACTTGCTGCGGACGATGCGGTGGCAGTAAAAGCAGCTCCTGCCACTGTAGGTGCTACCGAGCGTCTTCAGTACCACATTTCTGCTGGCAACAATAAAGTAGCACAAGTGACCCTAACTTGGGAATCTTCTGCGGTTTCTTTTATGGTAGATACCCAGGTAGATCAAAAAATGGAGCAGTTTAAAAATCAGTTTTAAGCAATTTAAACCTTCACAATTCTTAAAAAATAACTCCAGCAGGATAAGATTCCTGCTGGAGTTATTTTTTTGAGAAAAAAGAATAGAATTCAGGTAAGCTTTAGACTGCCTCTACCCAATCTACGCCAGTTTTTTTCCAGGCCCGATCGCGGGCTGAGTCGAGTACTGCCTCACAAACTTTCTGGGTTTCAAAGGCATCTCGGAAAGTAGGATGACAAGCCTCACCAGTCTCTAAACTATAGAAGAAATCGGCCACTTGGTGGATAAAAGAATGCTCATAGCCAATAGAGGTTCCTGGAATCCACCAACGGTGCATGTAAGGATGGTCTCCGTCTGTCACATGAATGGATCGCCAGCCACGCACCTTACCTTCATCACTGTGGTCAAAATATTCCAAACGGGTCAAATCATGTAAATCCCATCGGATGGAAGCATGCTCCCCATTGATCTCTAAGGTATAGAGCGCCTTGTGTCCTCGTGCATAGCGCGTGGCTTCAAAAAGCCCAAGTGAGCCATTGTCAAAGTGGCAATGAAAAATACAAGCATCGTCAATTCCTACTGCCTGCTTTTTGCCAGTATCCGAATGGACACGCTCCTTCACGAAGGTCTCCGTCATCGCAGAAACATCCTTGATTCCTCCATTGATCCACATCGCGGTATCGATGCAGTGTGCTAGCAAATCACCCGTCACTCCAGAGCCTGCCGATTCTACATCCAATCTCCAGGTTCCATCTCCCCCTTGAGGCAAGTCCGGGTTGATGGTCCAATCTTGAAGAAAATTGGCACGGTAGTGAAAAATCTTACCAAGCTTTCCAGAAGCAACGATATTTTTGGCTAGGGTGACTGCCGGCACCCGTCGGTAGTTGTACCAAACTGTATTTTTTACGCCGGCTTTTTCAACCGCCTCCAGCATGCCCTTGGCTTCGGCAACGGTTCGAGCCAAAGGCTTCTCACAGAGAATCATTTTTCCAGCCTTAGCAGCAGCAATGGCAATTTCTGCATGCATGTCGTTTGGTGTACAAATGTCCACTGCGTCAATATCGTCTCGGGCAATCAGCTTTTTCCAGTCGGTCTCGTAAGAAGCATAGTTCCAACGCTCCATAAAGGCTTTGGCATTGGCCTCTCTTCGGGAACAGCAGGCTTGCAGTACGGGCCGGCATTCGTATTCAGGAAAAAAGTCAGCCAAACGTTTGTAGCCATTGGTATGAATTCTACCCATCAGCCCTGTACCGATGAGGCCCACACGAATTAATTTTTTGTTGCTCATTTTTCTAGTAAGTAAGAAGTAAAAGATAGAAGATTATCCGCCATCTACCAGTGGTTCAAAATGAATGTTAGTTTCTGAGGATGATCGTAGACAACAGACCGTCTACAATACATTTTCATAAATTTCAAACCTTATTTTTTGGGTTACTGGTTCTCAAGAGGATGTAAATGAAAAGAAAGATTTAGGTTACTCAAAGTGGTAGGCAAAAGGAGGAGACCTCATGCAACTTTCATTCAAAGCTGCGCGTTCTCTATTGCTTTTGGCGCTGACCTTCTCAATGCCCTTGTGCATTACGAACTGCTATCATTGCAGCCAGGATATCATTCCAAGTTTGCTGCTTTTCCATCACGGCATTGGGAAACATGCAGCCATCCCAACAAATGTGGGTCAAGGCTTGATTGTAATTCCTAGCGGAATCCCTCATCCAATAGCCCGCATCGTGGGCAATATCGAGCAGACCATTCG
>SXYU01000136.1 GCA_005788235.1 Cytophagales bacterium | reverse complement strand
GGTAGAAACATCACCCACAAGAGCAATTTTTTCACTTAATTTGATTTGCGGGGTTAAACCAAACATAATGGTGTAAACCCTGTCATTGAAATAATTGTATAAATTCAATTCAGGATTTACTACACCAATACCTCCACCCATGTGGAATAACATTCCTAGTTTGTTGGAGAAAGACTCAAAATTCATGATTCTGCCTACATTGGCTACACCCTGAAGATTAAGTCTAAAATATTTGGTATTGTATGCCTTGGTATCTTTTGATTGTTGGAAGGATCCGAAGCCGTAATCAAGCTTTGCTCCAAACTTTTCATTGAACATGTAACGTACCCCAAGGTCGGCATGTCCAAGGTTGAGTGTTGGAGAAATAAAGCCAGCGCTGAATGGTGCCATTGCTTTGTTGAAGCCTGCAGAGGCCTCGATAGACCACTTGTTAAATTCCTGTGCATTGGCAGCCTCCTGAGCCTTGGCAGCGAATGCCAACGAACCGGACAAAAGGATAGAGAATATTAATTTTTTCATGACAAAAAATTTTTTGTTTCGAATTGTGAGGTTTTGTAAATCTAATTTGTAAAGAAAGTGCGCTTTTTAATACTGCAAAATTATAGGATTAATTTAAATAACAAGTGTTTATCAGATTTGTTTTTTATTTACGAAGCACATTTTTAAAACAAATCTTATCATATTCTATGCCAATTGATCCTTTTCTTGAAGAATTACTCAATAAAACCTCTGTATCTGGAGATGAGGCTGACGTAATCACTTTTCTTCTTCAAAATATAAACCTTCTTAGGAATAAATGGAAAATGAACCCTGTGGTTTTGCATGGGGAGGGATTCCATGATTGTATTCTTTTAAAATTTGGTAGCCCGCGAACTGCTGTTTTTGCGCATGTGGACACCGTTGGATTTATGGTACGCTATGCCAATCAGTTGATTCCGGTGGGTGGACCGGAGCTTATTCATGGTACTAGGTTAGTCGGCAAGGATAGTTATGGGGAGATTTCTTGCAATCTCATAGTCGAAGGAGATGCTCTTTTTCATGATTTTCCTCGTAAGATAGATCGAGGGACGCGGCTTTCCTTTGCCCAAGATATTCGGTTAGATGCGGAATTTATTCAAGCAGCTTACCTGGACAATAGACTTGGCATGTATGCAGCCTTGCAGCTATGTGAAACAATTGAAGATGGTTGGGTGGTGTTTACTACCTTTGAGGAGCATGGAGGAGGGAGTATGCCATTTCTCCTTCAGTTTATTCAAAGCACAGCGCCTGTCAAGCAAGCACTGATTTCAGACATTACTTGGATTACGGATGGAATTCACCACCATGAAGGAGTGGTGATCTCAATTCGTGATAAATTTATTCCACGAAAAAAATTTATAGACCGAATCATTCAGTTAGTTCAAAAAAGTGGCATTTCATTTCAGTTGGAAGTAGAAGCGTATGGAGGAAGTGATGGTCGTGAAGTGCAGTTTTCTCCTTTTGCAATGGATTGGTGCTTTATTGGAGCAGCAGAAGACCAGGTGCATAGTCCCGATGAGAAAGTTTCCCTTCTAGATTTGGAATCCATGGTGCAAGTGTATCGGTACCTGATGAATGAACTTTAACCCTTAAAAAATGAAGAAAATTCAGATAAAGGATAAAACCTTTGAAACCTACCTTTCAAAAACGCAAATTAAAAAGCGAATTGAATCATTGGGTGCTCAAATCGGGGCTGATTTTGAAGGAGAAGAGCTAGTGCTCCTAGGTGTTCTCAATGGTTCATTTATGGTCATGGCAGATTTAATTCGGGCAATTTCTATTCCAGTCACTTGTGAGTTTATCAAAATCTCTTCCTATTCTGGCATGGAATCTACGGGTAAGGTGCTGGAAGTAATTGGAATTCCTCCTTCCCTAGCTAGAAAAAATGTGTTGATTGTGGAAGATATCGTCGATACCGGGAAGAGTATGGCCTACCTGATGGGGCAGTTGGCAACTTTTCAACCCAGGCGTGTAGTCATTGCGACTTTGCTCTTCAAAAAAGAGGCTTTTTTGTTTAATTATCCTTTAGATTATGTCGGTTTTGAAATTCCGAATAAATTTGTGGTTGGATTTGGTCTAGACTACGATGGCGAGGGTCGTAACTATCCAGATATTTATCAGCTGAGTACTCCCTAAAATTACTTCTTTTATGCTAAATCTAGTTTTGTTTGGACCTCCAGGTGCTGGGAAAGGAACTCAGAGTGAAAAAATCATTGCTGCCTATGGATTGACTCACCTATCCACAGGAGATTTATTCCGAAAGCACCTTGGTGAAGGCACAGCTCTTGGTGCATTAGCCAAAGGGTATATGGATCGAGGGCATTTGGTACCTGATGAGGTGGTAATTCAAATGGTAGAATATAAGATTAGCACCACTGAGGATAGCCAAGGATTTATTTTTGATGGATTTCCCAGAACTACCGCCCAGGCAGAAGCCTTGGACAGGATGCTTCAAAAAAATGGGATGAAGATTTCAGGGATGATTGCCCTTGATGTTCCTCCAGCAATTC
Source organism: Cytophagales bacterium (assembly GCA_005788235.1). GTDB lineage: Bacteria > Bacteroidota > Bacteroidia > Cytophagales > Cyclobacteriaceae > Algoriphagus. The sequence continues at coordinate 4,477 of SXYU01000136.1, read as the reverse complement.
TGAAGGAACGCATTTTAGAGAGAGGGAAAACTTCAGGCCGCGTAGACGACCAAGAAGAATCAAAAATAAATACTCGGATTCAGGTGTATTTAGATGAAACACTACCTGTAGCTGACTATTACGAAAAGCAGGGAAAATTTCATCAAATAAATGGAGTAGGGAAGATTGAAGAGATCTTTGATCAGATTACTGCAGTCATCGATGGGTACTGATCCCTAGCTTTTATTAAATTTGTAATTCCAAGACTTGGCTAGGCTCTAGGGTCTAGCCTTTTTTCTTTTTCTATCTATGGCCGACTCTAATTTTATTGACTATGTAAAATTCTGTTCTCGATCTGGAGCAGGTGGTGCTGGCGCCATGCATTTTCGAAGGGAAAAGCATGTGCCCAAAGGAGGGCCTGATGGAGGAGATGGAGGTCGAGGTGGGCATATCATTTTGAAAGGGAGCACACAAGTTTGGACCTTACTTCACCTCAAATACAAAAAGCATGTGATTGCAGAACCTGGAAAAGGAGGGGATGGAGGCCGTAGAACAGGTGCAGATGGGAAGGATGTACTTCTAGAAGTTCCTCTCGGTACTGTGGCTAAGGATGCGGAAACTGGAGAAAAGCGTTTTGAAATTACCGCTGATGGGCAGGAAATCATCCTCACCAAAGGAGGACGTGGAGGATTAGGAAACGATCATTTCAAAACTTCCACCAACCAGGCGCCTCATTATGCGCAACCGGGGGAAGAAGGCATTGAGGAATGGATTATTCTCGAATTGAAATTACTCGCAGATGTGGGCTTAGTCGGCTTTCCGAATGCAGGAAAGTCAACCTTGCTCTCTTCTATCTCTGCAGCGCGACCAGAAATTGGAGATTACCCATTTACAACCCTCGTACCAAACTTGGGAGTAGTCAGCTATCGAGACGATAAATCATTTGTGATGGCAGATATTCCAGGAATTATTGAAGGAGCAGCTGAAGGCAAGGGATTAGGGATTCGATTTTTGAGACACATTGAGCGCAACTCTATCCTTCTGTTTTTAATTCCTGCCGATGCAAAGGATATTGGAGACCAGTATCGAATTCTCCTGGGGGAGTTGCGCAAATACAATCCTGAACTCTTGGATAAGAAGCGATTGCTCGCTATTTCCAAGGTGGACATGCTGGATGAGGAGCTGATGAAGGAAATGGAAAGAGAGATTCCTAAAGATCTTCCTTATGTGTTTATTTCTTCCATAAGCCAATTCAACTTGGAAAAACTCAAGGATTTAATTTGGCAGGCTATTCACTCCTAAATCCGTCACTTTGTCAGCATTGATGGTCTGGCAAAATCCTTGTTAATTTAAAAAAGCCAACTACGATTGATATACACATGGACACTAAAAACCAAGAACAGCAAGAAGAAGAATTAAGGGTAGATGAATCTCAAGTAGAAGAGACGAACACTACCGAAGGTGTATCTGTAGAAGAAAATAACCTGAGCCAGGAAGAAAAACTTTCGGCTGAGGTAGCCGAACTGAAGGAGAAATATCTCCGACTCTATTCAGATTTTGAAAATTTTAGAAAAAGAACTGCTAAAGAGCGAATTGATCTGATTAAAACAGCCTCTGAAGAGGTATTGAAGGATCTCATACCTATAGTAGATGATTTTGAGCGTGCATTCAAAGCAGCTGAAAAGGAGGTAGATACTCAAAAAATTCAGGAAGGAAACCAGCTCATTTTCCAGAAATTGGTTAAAATTCTTGAATCCAAGGGTTTGAAGCCCATGGAAGAATTGATAGGTCAACCGTTTAACCCCGACACCCAGGAGGCGATTACGCAAATTCCATCTCCAAGCCCAGAATTGAAGGGAGCAGTGGTAGACGTGGTTGAGAAAGGCTTCTTCTTGGGCGAAAAGGTGGTTCGATTCGCCAAAGTAGTAATTGGAGCATAACAGCATTATGGCAAAAAGAGACTATTACGAAGTACTTGGAGTTTCCAAATCTGCTAGTGCAGATGAAATCAAGAAAGCTTATCGCAAGCTTGCGATTCAGTACCATCCTGACAAAAACCCTGATAATCCGGAAGCTGAAGAAAAGTTTAAAGAAGCAGCTGAAGCCTACGAGGTATTGAGCAACCCGGAAAAGAAACAACGCTACGACCAATTTGGCCATCAAGGTTTAGGAGGTAATGGAGGCTTTGGCGGCGGTGGAATGAACATGGAGGATATTTTCTCCCAGTTTGGCGACATCTTTGGAGGTGGGGGCTTTGGCTCCTTCTTTGGAGGAGGTGGGGGAGGTAGACGAACCAAAAAAGGCACGAATTTGCGCGTAAAGTTGAAGCTTACCTTGAGTGAAATTGCGAATGGCGTAGAAAAGAAAATTAAAGTTAAACGGCAGGTAGTCGCACCTGGCGTGACTTTCAAATCTTGTTCTGCCTGTCAGGGGAGCGGACAAGTAAAGAAAGTTGTCAATACCATGTTGGGCCAGATGGTCTCTGCAAGTACCTGCGGAGCCTGTGGAGGATCCGGACAACTTGTCGATAAGAAGCCTGATGATGCGGATTCACGTGGTCTTTTACTGAAAGAAGAAGTGATTTCCATCACCATCCCGGGTGGTGTAGGTGAAGGTATGCAACTCAGCATGTCCAGTAAAGGAAATGAAATGCCCGGTGGAATACCAGGTGATTTATTGATTGTTATTGAGGAGGCAGAGGATGGGGTTTTCCAACGTGAAGGCAACAATGTCATCTATGATTTACATATATCTTTTATAGAAGCAGCCCTAGGCGAGTCAGTAGAAGTTCCCACCCTGGATGGGAAAGTAAAAATCAAAATTGATCCGGGTACTCAAAGTGGGAAAATGCTCCGACTGAAAGGCAAGGGAATTAAAGATATCAATGGATATGGGAGAGGGGACCAACTGATTATGGTCAATATTTGGACGCCAACTACACTTTCAAAAGAGGAAAGAACTGTTTTGGAAGGCTTAAAGCAGTCTGAAAATTTCAAGCCGGACCCAGGGAAGCAAGAAAAGTCATTCTTTGATCGGATGAAAGAGTTTTTTTAAAAAAGTAAAAAGCCAGAGCTTGACTCTGGCTTTTTTCATATTTTTAAAGAACCTTTTTTTACTTACGCCGTACCCTATTGTTATGCTTAAAAAATTGTGCCTTTTTCTTTTCCTTTTACCCCTCACAGGGAGTTGGGTATGTGCACAATTTGTAAAGGAATATCGGGTGGCCGAAAAGACTGGGATTGAAAAGGTGAGTTTGAATTTTAGCTCCTACAAAAGTGAAACTCAAGTAAAACGGAGTGCTGGGCTAGATCCACTACGAATTCATGGACACCTTTTGCAGGCGAATATTCTCCCTGATTTCCGATCCGCTTCTTCAAAAAATCAAGTGGTAGCCAGCCTGATTCACAAGAATATTGAATCAGACAATCTCGGAAAAAGCATCACTTCCAAATTATTTTCTAGTTCTACGGGCTTTGATCACAGTTGGGATGTAGGGCTGACGAGTAATTATGCCTATGATTTGGATTTTAATCTTGGCTTAGGAACTGCAGATTTTGATCTTGCCCAGCTGGCAATCTCTACTCTTAAAATCAAAAGTGCTAGTGCAGATATTTTTATTCATTATGGCATGAATTTGCCAAACCTAGTCGGAATGGATACGCTTTTGGTCACTCTCAACATGGGGGCGGTTGACTTGCATCAAGCCCAACTGACGCAAGCGAAAAAGGTGATCATTGAAGTTAATTACGGGCAGATAAGCTTGAATTATGGGCAATCTCAGGCCTTCAAAGGGCAGGTGATTGCTGCAGTGGCTGGCGGAACGATTTACCTAAAGCTTCCACCTGAATCTGGTCCCGTTAAGATTCGAATGAAAACAACCCCACTTTGTAGGACCTCTTTACCGGATTATTTAAGAGCCATAGGCGAAGATACTTTTGTAACTAAAGGCTATTCTGCTTCAGACCCTAGGCTATTGGAGTTTATTTTGGATGTGGGTGTAGGAGCCATTACTGTAGAGTAATTATGCTAGAAATCCGCCAACTCATCTTTGCTTTGAATGTATTCAGTGATTAATTGACTTTCTAATGTCAACCCAGGATAGGACATTTCATATTCTGCAATTTTGGTGAATTTATCAATTTCACCTTCTCGTACATAGTGCTCTTTAATTTTTTCGTTACTCATTTTATTCTATTTTATGTTTCCTACTTTTAAGGCTTTTCGGTTCGCACCGTTTTTTTGAGTGGATTCTGGCCTCCACTTTTTGTTTTTTTTCAGTCACATTGGGTGGTCAGCCCTTTGGCTTTCGCAGACCGTCTTGTTTTTCAACTTGCCCATAACGGTTGGCGGTATAAAACGTTGGGGATTGCGGGCTACTATCCTGTCCAGTTACACCGAACTTGATGCGGGGCAGAACGCTCGAATAAACACCTAAACCCCAATGTTTTATACCGCTTGTTAGCGGCTGGTGATTTATTATCATTACTTTTTTTGCAAT
>SXYU01000135.1 GCA_005788235.1 Cytophagales bacterium | reverse complement strand
TGCTTTTAGTCCAAAAAAGTATCACTGAAGGTTCTTTATCCTTACTTGTTTTCTGCGGACTTCTTGGAGATAAACTTTCACAGGAAATCGATCCTCTAAAGAAAGGAGAACTAGAAGCATTGTTGGATCTCTTGATCCCAATTGCTAAAAGCTATCCATCCGAAATGGGGCTTCATAGTACCTCCATGGCCATTCAGGTGCTAGGAGGCGCCGGTTACACCACTGACTTTCCTGTGGAGCAATATTACCGGGAAGCACGAATCCATCCTATTCACGAGGGGACCACTGGGATTCATGGACTAGACTTATTGGGTAGAAAATTGCTGCTCCATGAAGGATTGGGCTGGAAAATGCTTCAAAAAGAACTCGAAATAACGATTTGGGAAGCAAAAAATCTACCGGACTTAGCTGAACTGACAAATGCTTTTGAAAAATATTGCAAGAGATTTGCAGAAGGAACCGCACAAATTTTGTTCAAACGAAATCAAGGTCCTGACTACTTCTTAGCAGATGCTACCCTCTTTTTGGAAGGAGCTGGAATTCTCTGCATGGGTTGGATGTGGCTCAAGCAAGCCATTACTGCTCAGCGGGCATTAGATCTGGGAACTATGGAACAGGATTTCCATTTAGGAAAAATTGAGACCGCATGCTACACCATGGAATACGAGCTTGTAAAGCTCAAAGGATTGTTGGAACGGTTTGCATCCACAAGCTATCCCAGCATAGCCATGAAAACAGAGTGGTTTTAACTTACTTTTGTAGTGGCATTTGGGAAGCAGATCTTTTGAATCTAAGATTCCTGAATCTTTGAGTAGAAATTTAAGGGCATTGGTAGTGGAATCGAATTAAAGATGAAAAAAATTTTAGTCACTGGTGGAGCAGGATTTTTGGGGAGTCACCTTTGCGATAAGCTACTGGCCGAAGGAAATCAGGTCATCTGCTTGGATAATTTTTTCTCTGGCCACAAAAGAAACATAGCACACCTAATTCCACTGCCCAACTTTGAGTTACTCGTACAGGATGCAACGATCCCATTTCAGCTATCAGTAGACGAAATTTACAATTTGGCATGCCCTGCCTCCCCCCGCCTGTACCAAAGTTTCCCGATAGAAACATTTAAAACCTCCATTCTAGGAGCACTAAACCTACTTGAGATTGCAAAAAAAACGGGGGCAAAGATTTTTCAAGCTTCTACCTCAGAAGTTTACGGAGACCCACAGCTACATCCCCAAGCGGAATCTTATTTTGGAAATGTGAATCCAATAGGACCAAGGGCATGTTATGACGAGGGAAAACGAGGGGCAGAAACCTTGTTTTTTGATTACCATCGACAACACCAAGTGGACATCAAGGTCATGCGTATATTTAATACCTATGGCCCGCGCATGAGTGCCACGGATGGAAGGGTAGTGTCCAACTTAATCTTACAAGCATTGCAAGGAGAAGCGCTCACAGTAGTTGGCGATGGAAACCAAACGCGCTCTTTTTGTTACGTTGACGATACCGTTGACGCGATGTGGCGTCTAATGAATAGCTCCAAAACGCTCACAGGCCCAATCAATGTGGGCAATCCCTTAGAATGCACCATTTTGGACTTGGCTAGCTTGATCCTTGACTTGACAGGCAGCAAAAGCCAGCTTACTTTTTTACCTGCTACTGCGGACGACCCAATTAGGAGGCAGCCCTTGGTAGATTTGGCGAAAAATGAACTTTCCTGGACTCCAAGCGTATCATTGAAAGATGGGCTGATTCAAACCATTGCCTATTTTGAAAAGCTCTTAAAATAATAATTTAGCCCCGGTTAAATTTAATCCAGTGGGTCTAGCCTAAAAAAAGTATTTTTGTCTTTACAAAAAAAGTCTACCTAACCCCAAGTATGGAAAATTCACTGGCTCATCCGGATAATTTAATCGATCATCCCGGGATCATTATAGGATTTACGGTAGTCGTGATTTTTATGCTACTCCTCGATTTAGGTATCTTCAATAAAAAAAATCACATCATTTCGAATCAAGAAGCAGCTATCTGGTCAATAGTCTGGATCGGGCTCTCCATGGTTTTTAGTGTTTTCATTTACATCGTAACTGCTGAGGCCTCAGGATTAGAAAAATTCTCTCAGTATCAAGCTGCCTATTGGATAGAAAAAGCACTTTCTGTAGATAATTTATTTGTATTCATTCTAGTATTTGGCTATTTCAATGTTCCAAGAGAGCTCCACCACAAAGTCCTTTTTTGGGGAATTATTGGGGCATTACTTATGCGGGCCATCTTTATTTTTGCAGGAGTAGGACTCATAAACTTGACTTTTTTGCCAGAAATGAACCTATTCGGTCAAGATGTAAAAATCAATGCAGTACTGACCATTTTCGGATTCTTCCTAATCTATGCAGGCATCAAATCCTGGTTTGCTGATGACAAAGATGACCACGAAAAAGATTTTAGTAAAAGCCCCGGTGCTCAGCTAATTTACAAACTTTTTAAGGTAAGTAAGGAATACAATGGAGGGAAATTTTTCACCATCGAAAATGGAGTGAAAATGGCTACCCCTCTCCTAGTTGTTGTTGCTGTTATCGAGTTTACTGACTTAATTTTTGCTGTGGATTCTATCCCTGCCATTTTTGCAATTGCGCCGGATGATCCCTTTATTCTCTACACATCCAATATTTTTGCAATTCTTGGCTTACGATCCTTGTATTTTCTTTTGGCTAATTTTATTCACATGTTTAGCCGATTGAAATTTGGCCTAGCCATTATCTTAGCCTTCATTGGCTTCAAAATGATTATTGCTCCCTTCTACCACATCTCTTCACCTCTTTCACTTTCAGTGGTGGGTGGGATATTGATTTTGTCAGTAGCGGCCTCCATTCTTTTCCCTATAAAGGAATCGTAAAAATAAGCGCACAAAAAAGACCGCCGAAGCGGTCTTTTTTGCTTAGTATCCTAAGGTCTTTAGCATACTTTCTTCCTTTTGATCGCTGGCAAACAGCCAATGCTTCACCTGCCCATTTTTATCTCGGTCAATCAATACGTGTTTCGGTGCTGGAATCAGGCAATGCTGAATGCCTCCATATCCGCCTAGTGATTCCTGGTATGCACCCGTATGGAAAAAGCCGATATACTGCTGCTTTTTTTCAACTAATTTGGGAAGATAGATGTTGAATTGATGGGCTTCTGAATTGTAATAATCCATGCTATCGCAAGTCAAGCCTCCCAAGGAGATATTGTGGTACTCTTCTTCCCAGTTATTTACAGCGAGCATGATGTATTTCTGATTCAATCCCCAGCTGTCTGGCAATTGTGTGATAAAGGAACCATCAATCATGTACCACAATTCCTTGTCATTCTGAAGTTTTTCCTGCAAAATGGAATACAACACCGCCCCACTTTCTCCAACAGTATAGCTGCCAAATTCGGTAAAGATATTTGGTTCAGTAGTGTTGTTTTTGGCACACATCCACTTGATATTCTTGACAATTTGATCTGCCATGTACTGGTAATCGTAGTCAAAAAAGACGTTGGTTTTGATTGGCCAGCCCCCTCCAATGTCCATGGAGTCCAAACTCGGTGCTACCCGCTTCAACTCCACGTATTTTTGAATAAAACGAGTCAATTCAGACCAATAGTAGGCGGTATCCTTGATGCCTGAATTGATAAAAAAGTGAAGCATTTTAAGGCTCACTTGCGGATTATTCTTGATTTTTTCCTCATACAAGGAGATGATATCGTTGTAGCGAACTCCCAACCGTGAGGTGTAAAATCCAAATTTGGGTTCTTCATCCGAAGCAATTCGGATTCCTACCTGAAAAGGAACATTGACGTGCTCTAAATAATAATCTATTTCCGTAAGGTTGTCTAAGATCGGGATACAATTGACAAAGCCATCATTGAGTAGCTCAGAGACATACTGCTTGTATTTCTCCCGCTTGAAGCCGTTACAAATGATATAGGTGTCCTTCCGGATTTTTCCTTTGGCATACAAGCTCCGCACCAAAGGAATATCGAAAGTAGAGGAAGTTTCGATGTGAATATCATTTTTTAATGCCTCATCCAGCACAAAACTGAAGTGCGAAGATTTGGTACAATAGCAATAAGTATACTTCCCTTGGTAGTTGTGCGTCTTTATCGCATTCCCAAAGAAGGTTTTTGCATGTTGAATATTTTCCGAAATTTTGGGTAGATAGGTAAGCTTCAAAGGAGTACCATAGGTTTCTATAATCTCCATCAAGTTTACCCCGTTGAAGTAAAGCTGCTTGTTTTCCACTGTAAACTCTTTGGTCGGAAAATCAAAGGTTTGCTGAATCAAATCAATGTATCTATTCATCTACCAAAATGGACTAAGGTTTGTAATAAGGCTGCAAAAATTGCGCTTTTATTGACGCTTACCAAAGTTTTGAACCACAAATTCTTAGCAGGATTTATTTTGATAAAACTCAATTAACAGTCAACCTATTTTTTAGTCAATTTTTTAACCCGCAGCACTCCCGATTTTAACACTTTCGCAACATTCAAAAACTTGAATTTCGCTGTCCAGCATATCAAGAGTAAGCCGATTACACCTCTCGGATTGTGCTCGTTTTTTCCCTAGATTTACAACTATAAAAACCCAACTATACCCTAGAGATGCGTAAGATTAAATTGGTCGAAGTTCGTTCAGAAATTGCTGCCGGCACCCGAGGTGCTAGCCTAGGAGTGGATGCACTTAAGATTGCTAGCCTAGACAAAAAGTCTAATTTTTTCTCTCAGTTCGAACCCATCAGCGTACCCGATGCCAATAATTTCCTATGGAAGGGAAACAAACATCCTTTTGCCAACTACATTGACGGAGTATATCAGGTAGTTAAAAATGTGGCCTCTACCATTGAATCCCTCCGGTTGGAAATGAAATTTCCTATTGTCCTGGCGGGTGACCACAGCACGGCAGCAGGAACAATCATGGGAATCAAAGGTGCCCATCCTGAAAAAAAGCTGGGGGTAATCTGGATTGATGCACATGCAGATCTGCATACCCCCTACACCACCCCTTCAGGAAACATGCACGGCATGCCTCTTGCCATGGCTGCACATTTGGACAACTTAGACTGTCAACTCAATCTTCCAGCAGCTGAAACTTGTGCCTATTGGGATCGAATCAAGAAAATTGGCGGAGACTCTCCAAAAATTGATCCAAAGGACATTGTCTTTATTTCGGTACGAGATACGGAGGAAGCAGAAAATTCACTGATAGCTAAATTTGGAATCCTGAATTTTACCACCGAAATCGTTCGGCAATTGGGAGTACTTGAAGTTGCCAAACGGGCTTTGGAGCATTTAAAGGATTGTGATCAGTTGTATATTTCCTTTGATGTAGATAGCCTAGACCCTTCAATATCTCTTGGAACAGGAACTCCTGTACCCAATGGATTGACAGTTGATGAAGCAATCCAGCTAAACGCTGAACTCATCAAAGACAAGCGCGTTTGCTGCTGGGAGATTGTGGAAGTAAACCCAACCCTTGACAGTGAAAATACTATGGCAGAAATTGCATTTGAAGTACTGGAGATTACCACAAAATCGTTGGTAAATCATTTTTAAACTCACAAAATGTGAGTTTTGATGCAGTCAGATTCGTACAGTCAAAACTAGCTAGCTCAGACTTTTTTTTGTTATTATGAACAGTGGTGCCACATATTACAAGAAGCCGTCTTAAATTTGTTGTACCCAAGCTAAAAGGAATGCTACTCCAATAATTTTTGAGTTAGATAGCTGTCAAACTTTCGCTGGGGTAAACCTCGATACCATGAATTTTCAAGATTCCATCCTCAAGGGCATCCAAGATGCTTTTGCTTCCTGCTTTCAAGTAGCTATTCCTTTGGATCAGCTTAGCTTAGCCCCCACGAAAAAAGAATTTGAGGGCAGCTACACCTTAGTTGTATTTCCATTTTTGAAACAGTCACAATTAAGTCCTGAGGCAACTGCTACCCAACTAGGTACCTATCTGAAAGCTCATGTACCCGCAGTGAAGGACTTCAATGTGGTCAAAGGATTTTTGAATTTGGTGGTTGCACAAGAAGAATGGATCAGCTTATTCAAACAAGTTTATTCCTCACCTAGCTTCGGGCAACTTCCAAGCAATGGTCAAAAAGTAATGGTGGAATATTCCTCCCCCAATACAAATAAACCACTCCACCTAGGTCACTTGAGAAATAATTTTTTGGGTTACTCAGTTGCTCAGCTTCTCAAAGCTTCTGGATACGAGGTAGTTAAGGCAAATTTGGTGAATGACCGTGGCATTCACATCTGCAAATCCATGGTGGCCTACCAGCATTTTGGAAATGGCGAAACACCAGCCACATCAGGGCTCAAAGGAGATCACTTGGCGGGGAAGTACTATGTCTTGTTTGACAGCCACTACAAAGAACAACAGAAAGAGCTAGTAGCTGCAGGACTGTCAGAGGATGAAGCCAAGAAAAATGCCTCTCTGCTACTCGAAGCTCAGGAAATGCTTCGGCTTTGGGAAGACCAAGATCCAGAAATCATTACCCTATGGAATAAGATGAATGGCTGGGTGTACGCAGGTTTTAATAGCACTTACCAAAGGATGGGTGTGGACTTTGATATCACCTATTACGAATCAAATACCTACCTTCTTGGTAAAGATATTGTGGAAGAAGGGTTAGGAAAAGGCGTATTTTTCAAAAAAGAAAATGGCTCCGTTTGGGTTGACCTCACCGAAGAAGGCCTAGACGAAAAACTCGTATTGCGTGGAGATGGCACTTCGGTTTACATCACCCAAGACATGGGGACTGCGGATTTAAAATACCAAGATCATAAGATCAACAAATCTGTATATGTAGTTGGAAATGAGCAAGATTACCACTTTGATGTCTTGTTCAAAATCATGCGGAAACTAGGCCGTTCCTACGGACCTGGACTTTATCACCTCTCCTATGGCATGGTAGACCTGCCCACAGGCAAAATGAAATCACGAGAAGGAACGGTAGTGGATGCAGATGAATTGATGGAAGAAATGGTCGCTACTGCAGCGCACCATACCAAGGAACTTGGAAAGATTGAAGGATTTACAGAGACTCAAGCCAGGGAATTGTATGAGATGCTTGGAATGGGTGCCCTCAAGTACTTTTTGTTGAAGGTGGATCCTAAAAAGCGAATGCTCTTTAACCCACAGGAATCCATTGAATTCCAAGGTAATACTGGTCCATTTATTCAATATTCCCATGCTAGAATCGCGGCAATTTTAAGAAAAGCCGAACAAATTGGGGTGAATCTTTCTGCAGAAAGTTTTGCAAACCTTACTGAGCTTGCAGAGACTGAGTCGACCCTTATTCAGTTATTGAATGATTTTGAGCGAAGAATTAAAGTGGCTGCTGAGGACTATTCCCCTGCCATTCTAGCTCAGTACTTATTTGACCTAGCCAAAGAGTACAATAGATTCTATGCTGAACTTCCCATATTCCATGAGAAAGACCAACAACTCCAAGCCTTTCGAGTGGCGCTTTCTTTGCAAACAGCCAAAACAATCAAAAGGGGAATGAGTTTATTGGGTATACAAGTTCCTGAACGAATGTAATTATGAAAACAATCCTATTATCTCTCAGCGTAGCCTTATTAGCTTGTGGTACGACCTTAGATCGGCCTAAAAATAAGGCAGACTTACACCCCGCATACAACCAAACTATGGAAAGTTCATTTTATGACTTCAAAGTCAAAGACATCAATGGTCAAGAAGTTGACTTTTCTTCCTACAAAGGAAAAAAATTGCTCTTAGTGAATGTAGCTTCCAAGTGTGGGTACACGAAGCAATATGCGCAGCTCCAAGAATTGTATGCGCAGTATGGCAAGGATATCTTGATTCTTGGATTTCCTGCAAACAACTTCGGAGGTCAGGAGCCTGGGACCAACGAGGAAATCAAAGAATTCTGCTCTACAGAATTTGGAGTTACCTTTCCCATGTTTGAAAAAATTTCAGTAAAAGGCTTTGATAAACATCCTTTGTATCGTTGGCTGTCCGATGCCAGTCTCAATGGATGGAATAATCAAGAACCAAGTTGGAATTTTTGCAAGTACTTGATCAATGAAAAAGGAGAGTTAATTAAGTTTTTTCCTTCTTCAGTAAAACCAATGGATGAGGAAATTTTAGGCCTTATCAAGTCCTGATTACCCTTTTTCCTTGAAAAGAAGCCTTCAATCAAAAAATGAAGCCTGGCTGCACGCAGTCAGGCTTCGTACCTTACCCTTGGCCTTAGCAAGTATTTTTGCGGGCTCTTTTTTGGCCAAATGGCAAGGAAGTTTCCGTTGGGAGGTGTTGCTATTGGCATCACTCACCACGACATTTCTTCAGATCCTTTCCAACCTCGCAAATGATTACGGAGATAGTATTCATGGTGCAGATTCATCAGACCGCACGGGACCAATAAGGGCGGTACAGTCTGGCAAAATTTCGCTTCAAGAAATGAAGCGCGTCATGTTTTTTTTGGGAGTATTATCACTCATTTCAGGAACTCTACTCATCTACATTTCACTTCAAGATTGGCGGTATTTTTTAGGATTCTTTGCCTTAGGTATTGCTGCAATCTGGGCAGCAATTCGTTATACATCGGGTAAAAATCCGTATGGATACTCAGGATTGGGCGATATTGCGGTTTTTATTTTTTTCGGACTTGTAGGTGTATCAGGCACCTATTTCTTGCATAGTTTACAAGCTGATCCGTTAGTCATTTTAATCGCCTTGTCTTTGGGAAGTTTTAGCACCGCAGTTTTGAATATCAACAACATCCGAGATATCGATTCAGATCACCTCGCTGGAAAATTATCCATTCCCGTACGCATAGGACGTAAGAACGCAATAGGTTACCACTGGACTTTAATAGGGCTTGGCTATGTTAGTTTGGGTTTCTTTATAGTGCTAAGTCAAACGTATTTGGCGCTCCTAGCTTTTCTTGTGCTCCCATGGATGATTAGCATCAGTCAAGGGATTCAATCTGCTAGCAGCGCTGCTGAAATCGATCCCTATCTCAAAAAAATGGCATTAAGTACTTTAATCTGGACCCTTCTTTTTGGATTTGGGTTACTTCTAGTGTAAAAGCTGACAAAAGTCCTGTTCTAACCGTCTTATCCCAGTTAACTTGACTGAATAAACGCTAGAAATCATGATTTATATCCTTTTCCCCTTTGATTTTTCGCAGATAGCCACCCAGGCGCTTAATTTTGCTATTAAGTTATCTGACACCTGCTCCAAACTTTACATCACAATCGTTTATGTAGTTGAACTCTCTTTAATTGCTAATGCAGGTACCATAGAGGGGGAATTGATCCCCTTTCGTATTACAAAAAATACCCCTAAGAACTTTATTAAGAGTAAAACTGCTCCGCTTAGGCTAAATAAATTTATTCATCGATTTAAGTTTGAGCAGATACAGACCGATATTTACAATTCACTGTCCGAAGAAGCTGGAATTCTTGAGTATGCTGACGATATTGGTGCAGATTTGATTGAGATGGCAACTCATGGAAGAACAGGTATTCTGCAACTCCTTAGAGGAAGCATCGCTGAAGATGTAATAAACCACTCTAAACGACCTGTTTGGACCTTAAAGACGAGTCCTCAAAAAATTTAACTTGGTGACTGAATAAAATTTTAATGAGCAAAAAAAATAACGAGTGGAAAAAACGTGATGGCATCGTTTTTTCCACTGCAGATTCGTTTGATTACCATTTTGGAGAAGAGGAATCTCAAGAAACTCTCCCTCCATCTCAGCAGAAATTGAAAGTAGTACTAGATAAAAAATCTAGGGCTGGTAAACAAGTTACCCTGGTAGAGGGATTTTTAGGTACAGAAGAAGCTTTGAAGGAACTGGCTAAGCTTCTAAAAAATAAGTGTGGTGTCGGTGGTTCGACCAAAGATGGAGAAATATTGATTCAAGGCGACCATCGCGATAAAGTTGTGCAGGTCTTGATTCAAGCGGGTTATGGTGCAAAAAAGGCAGGGGGTTAAATGGTACCCTACTGGTTGTTTCAACTTCAACTATTTCCTTGGCTTCCATTCTTAGTTTACCAAGCCAAAAAAGTTAGAAAGTCAAGTCCAAAACTTCCCGCTCAGTCTCCTATTTTAACTTTAGGTCAAGGTGAAAAGCATGTTGTGCTTTTAGGGGAATCTACCGTAGCAGGCGTAGGCGCCAGCTCTACCTCAACTACGCTTGCGGGACATTTTTTTCGAATTTTTGGGAAATCCTATCAGATTGAGGCCATCGGAAAAAAGGGGTTACGCGTAAAGGAAGCCTTTTCGCTATATTTCAAGCATAATAAATCGGAAAGTAAAAAATCTGAGGGGGTTCTTCTTTTTTTGGGAGCGAATGATTGTTTCCTATTGACCTCTCCACAAGTATTTAAAAAAGAATTAGAATCCCTGATTCAACAAATTCAAAAGTCCACAAATGCGGAATGGATTTACCTAGCCGCAATCCCACCGGTACACCTATTTCCAGCTTTTTCAGAACAAATGAGGTCTTTTCTTTACAAGCAACGGTACTATTTAATGCGGAAAATGGAGGAAATTGCTGAAAGTAAACCTCAAGTAATTTTTCATCAGATCCCTATGGATTTGCAACCGGAATTCTTTTCTGCAGACGGGATCCATCCTTCAGATTTGGGCTATCAAAAAATTGCCGAATTGGCCATCGAAAAAATGAAGATTTACCTTTCCTAGAACTCTGCTTAGTTAGATCCCTCGATATCATCGAGCAGTTCCGAGTACCAAGCCTCACCGTATTTTCGAACCAGGGCCTCTTTTAAAAAAACATATAGAGGAACTTGAAGGCTTTTCCCTAGTTGGCAAGCAGGATCACAAATATGCCATCTGTTGTAATTTAGCGCATCGTATTGATCGTATTTAGTCACTCGAATGGGGTAAAGATGACACGATATAGGCTTTTTCCAAGAAATTTTGCCATCCAAATAGGCTTGCTCTATCCCACACTTCAAGATCCCTCTATTGTCGTGTAGCGCATAGGCACACTCCCGATTAGCTCCAAGGGTAGGCGTTACTTTATCTCCATCGGAATCAATAACCCAAGTTCCTTGTGCAGCAATCACTTGCCTACCTTCTTCTGTAATGTAGTCCTTTACAAAAGGATAGATTTCTTCTAGAATTTTGGTTTCATCTTCTTCTAAAGGAGCACCTGAATCCCCTTCCACGCAACATGCTCCTTTGCAAGCTTCAAGGTCACACACAAAGAAATTTTCTTTGATGTCATCAGACAAAACCGCATTGCCAACTAAAATCATAGGGGTTATTTTTTTCAAAGATACGTAGAATCCCTTCTAGGGTGATCCTCAAATGGGTACAAAAAAAAAACTGCTCCTATCGGATCGGATCAACCCAGCACTATGAAAAAATAATCTAAAGTTCTGACAGACAAGAAAGTACTAGTCAAAAGGTTTTTTGAATTGAATAAAAATTTAATTGAATCTTTACTTTACGTTTGGCTTTTCAGACCTATTCCCCAAAATTCCCGTACTTTGCAGGGTGCAAGTCGTCTTGCCGCTCCGATTTATCGGAGAGGAAAGTCCGGGCAACAAAGAGCGCCATACTTCCTAACGGGAAGGGCTTTGATTGGTGACGGTCAAAGTACAGCTAGTGCCACAGAAAACAAACCACCTCAGGGAATGGCCAAGACTTGTCTTGTGCACCTACCAGAGGAAAGGGTGAAAAGGTGGGGTAAGAGCCCACCGCCTTCGCAGTGATGGGGAGGGCAAGGCAAACCTTATGGGTTGAAAGATCAAATAGACCTCGGGCAAAGAGCTGCTCGTTCGATTTCTTTTCTTCGGAAAGGAATTCCGAGGTGGGTAGATCGATGGAGTCTTGGTGTGAACCAAGATCAAGATAAATGGCAAGAGCAATTGCTACATTCGATTCGTTCGAAGAGAGCATTGCAACAGAACCCGGCTTACAGACTTGCACTTTTTACTAATTTAACTATGGCAAAAATCCTGATTATAGACGACGAACGCTTTATTCGTGCCTCCCTTCGCGAGATTCTGGAGTATGAAAAATACGAAGTGATCGAGGCCCAAGATGGAGCTGAAGGTTTACAAAAAATCAAAGACGAAGAGGTGGATTTGGTCCTTTGTGATGTAAAAATGCCAATCCTTGATGGAATGGATGTTTTGGATCAAGTAAAGCAGTTGGATCGCTCCCCTCAATTTATCATGATTTCAGCCCATGGCTCTATTGAAACAGCCGTAGAAGCTACTAAAAAAGGAGCCTTTGATTTTATTTCTAAGCCCCCAGAACTCAATCGCTTGCTGTTAACCGTCCGCAATGCGCTGGACAAAAAGCAGTTGGTTACGGAAACCAAGGTGTTGAAGAAAAAACTTTCAAAGAAATATGACATGGTAGGCGAATCTCCTGCCCTTCAAGCAGTAAAAGATACTATTGAAAAAGTTGGACCTACAGATGCACGTGTTTTGATTACGGGACAGAATGGAACAGGCAAAGAGTTGGTAGGCCACTGGATTCATCAAAAAAGCAAGCGTCAAGAGCAGCCTTATGTGGCTGTAAATTGCGCAGCTATTCCATCTGAGTTGATTGAATCTGAGCTATTTGGTCATGAAAAGGGATCCTTCACTTCAGCACATAAGCAACGAACAGGAAAATTTGAACAAGCCCATGGAGGCACACTTTTCCTAGACGAAATCGGTGACATGTCCCTACCCGCTCAATCCAAGGTGCTGAGGGCGCTCCAAGAAAACCTCATCACAAGAGTGGGCAGCGATAAGGATATCAAAGTGGATGTACGTGTTCTTGCTGCTACAAATAAAGATTTGAAGAAAGAAATAGAGTCTGGAAGATTCCGTGAGGATTTATACCATCGATTAAGTGTAATATTGATTCATGTACCCCCATTAAAGGATAGAAAAGAAGATATACCACTCCTATTGGATAAGTTTCTAGATGATATAGCTCAGGAAAGTGGTACAGTAAAAAAGAAGATAAGCAGAGAGGCTAGCGAGCACTTAAAACAATTGCCCTGGACAGGGAATATCCGAGAGCTACGCAATGTAGCAGAAAGACTTGTAATCCTGGGAGAACAAACAATAAGCCTAGAGGATGTAAAAAAATATGCTGATTACTGAGTCAGCATATTTTTTTAGCCTAAAGCTTTTTGAGAAATACTTACTTTGGAATATGCAGGACAGGGTTTGCTGGATGCACAAGAAGCCAATGCTAAGAGTGAAATAATTAGCGCTAAAGAGGCAAAACGTTTCATATAATATGAATTAGATGATTAAAGATGTTTAATAATTTTTTATAAAACAATTACCGAACCAATAAGCTGTATTTCTCTCCTTAATTTACCAAAAGATTGCAACCACGGAGTTCAGAATGATCAAATCTTCCCAATATTTCTAGAAAGCCATTTTCATCCCAAAATCCGATATCCTGAGTTTCAATAAATGCACAGGAATGAAAATTTGCCAAGTCAATTATATTAATCCCACCCTGACTTCGGGTAGAAGGACTGAATGGATCATTTGGATCACGAAGCATTACCCGCATACAACTAGGTAGCTGGTACTTGCCGTATCCCTTGGAATAGACCTGAGAAAGTAGCTCAGTCATGCCGTATTCAGAATGGATCTGTTCCACTTTAAAAAAGTCCCGCAAACGTTGATGCACCTCTTCTCGAATCATCTCCCTCCTTCTACCCTTCATGCCCCCAGTTTCCATCACGATTAAGTTAGGAAATCCTTCAAAAATTGTCGGGGATTCAGCCAAATCCAAGAGCGCAAAAGTGACTCCCAAAAGTAGTACTTTTCGATCTCCATGGGCAAGACTGGCTAGCTGCTTTAGGAGTTCTTCTTGGTTATACAAGTAAAAACCAGAGGCTTCAGAATTACTTTTACTTATGAAATGACTAGCCATAGCGACTAGGCTACTTCCTGGCCGTTCCAAGTATGCGGGCAGCAAAGCTAGCACATGAAAATCCGACAAGGGACCATGCTCCTTTTCAAACAAGCGCTGCGCATGATCGAGGTAAAATTCCTCTGACCAAAGCAAATGTTTGCTCGTAATAGTCCCTGTAGTGCCACTACTGCTGTAAGTTTGCGTGATCGCATCGGTACTACCACAGAAAACAGAAGCCTCTTTAAAAAATTGAATCGGTAAAAAGGGGATCTCTTCTAGTTTTTGGATGGTAGCAGGTTTAATTTTTCTAGCTTGCAGATAAGCCCCATAAATTGGGTTAGTTTGAGCTTGAAACTGAACCAATTCAAGTGCAAAATCTTCAAATTGATCCAAAGTCAAGGTTTTCAACCTTTTTGAAAAACTTTTAAATTCCTGCATCGTTTTATATCTTGAGCTCTTCTTACGGTGCTCTTACCTAGTTTCGAAATGTAAATGTACCTTCATCCATGCGTTTGAAAAACTATTCTTACTTATTGTTTGGTTTCGCTCTGTTGGGATACTCCTGTATCAGCCCACCAGAGAATTTTCCGAGCACTCCTGAAATTGAATTTTCGAGTTTGGAATATGTAGGAACTCCTGGACAAGACTCTTTACTGTTGACACTCAGCTTTAAAGATGCAGAGGGAGATTTGGGTTTGTCCGCCACTGACATCAACCCCCCTTTCAACCCGCTCATTTACAAAAAAGATGCTGCGGGGAACTTTATAACTTACTCCAGAAGGCCAATTACCGCGCCAAAATACAATCCTATTGATTGGGTCATTGATCCCATTGTAAATAATACCATCTTTAAAGACACGCTCTGGGTTGAAAAAAACGACAACCAATACAATATTTTTGTTCGCTTCTTTATCAAAAGAAATGGACAATTTCGGGAATTCAGATGGCAAGATCCACCCTTCTACACCACGTTTAATGGGAGGTTTCCGAGAATCTTGACCACAGAAATCGGTCAGGCAGTAGAAGGAAAAATCACCTACCGCATGCTTTCATCAGGATGGGAGTCTATCTTTAGAACCGATACGCTTCGAATAGATGTACAAATCCAAGACCGTGCGCTAAATCGCTCAAATGAAGTTTCAAGTGCTGCATTGACCCTAAAACAAATCACTCGGAAATAAAAAAAGCTAGTTTAAACTAGCTTTTTTTGTTTACAAGGCAGGATATTTTTTGGGATTGGATTCGTGCATGATCTGATACACTTTCTCTACCACATCCTCGACGCTAGGCTTTGAGAAATAATCCCCATCCGTGGAGTAAGCAGGACGATGCGCTTGAGCTGCCAAGGTTTGTGGAGCCGCATCCAAATAGGAATACACGCTTTGATGATCCAATACTTGCTGCAGCATAAAGGAAGATCCTCCTCCTGGGACATCCTCATCTGCAAAGAGAACTCGATTGGTTTTTTGTATCGATGTACCAATGATACCCTGTGTATCGAAAGGAAGTAAAGTTTGCACATCTATCACTTCCAAGGATAGTCCAATTTCCGCAAGTTCAGCAGCTGCATCCATCACAATTCGGCACATGCTTCCATAGGTGACTACAGTTAAATCATTTCCTTCTCGAAGAATTTCTGGAATCCCCATAGGTACCGTATATTTTCCTATGTTTTGAGGCATTTGTTCTTTTAGTCGGTAACCATTTAAGCATTCAATCACCAATGCAGGTTCATCGGACTTTAGCAGGGTAGCATACATCCCAGCTGCTTGAGTCATGTTTCTTGGCACGCAAACAATCATACCTCTTAGGCTTGATAAGATCATGCCCATCGGAGATCCAGAGTGCCAAACACCTTCCAGGCGATGTCCTCTGGTACGAACAATCAAGGGAGCTTTTTGACCTCCTTTGGTACGGTAGGTCAGTGTAGCCAAATCATCCGAAAGCAACTGAATGCCATACAGGAGATAGTCTAGGTACTGAATTTCCGCCATTGGACGTAGGCCTCGTAAGGCAGCTCCAATCCCTTGACCAATGATGGTACACTCTCTAATGCTGGTGTCCATTACGCGCCATTCTCCAAATTTGGCTTGAAGGCCTGCAAATGCTTGATTGACATCGCCAATTTTACCTACATCTTCACCAAAAGTAAAAAATCGGGGATTGTGCTCGAGCGTATAATCAAAAAATGCTTGTAAAATCTCACGACCATCCACCATGGGTGAACTCTCATTTACTTGTGCAGGAATAACTTGACAGTGGGAAACCGCATGCTCAGTTTGACTGTGCAAATGACTATTGTATCGGTCGAAATTTTTCTCTTGATGCTGGATATACCAATTCTTCAATTCTTTCTTGATTCCTTCTCCCTCAGTGCGAATCAAAAATAAAACCTTTCTAACAGTGCTAACTACATCTTTACGAATCGGGTTGATGGTTTTTTTCAAATCATCCGCAAGTTGAATCAATAGGACCTTTCGGGAAGATTTTTCAGCAGTATTTCGAATCAACGTAAGCGCTTCTTCAAGCTCTATCTTAATTTCGCCCGAAAATGCTACCCAAGCAGCATCTTTCTGTCGCTTCACCTCAACTTTTACAGCTGCCTCAATCTCATCTAGGTGATCTATAGTCGCGAATCCAGAAGAGATGATGTATTCCTTGAATTTGAGAATGCAATCCCAATCGTTTTCCCATTGCAATCGTTCCTTACTCTTGTATCGTTCGTGAGAACCAGAGGTAGAATGGCCTTGGGGTTGGGTCATATCTTCAACATGCAGAAGTACAGGAACATGAGATTCTCTTGCTAACTGTCCTGCATACGCAAATGCTTGCATCAACCCTTCGTAGTCCCAACCTTTTACACGTAAAATCTCAAATCCTTTTTCGGTCTCTGTGCGTTGAAATCCTAGTAATGCTTCTGAAATACTTCCCTTGGTAGTATGAAATTCTTGTGGAACAGAAATTCCAAATCCATCATCCCAAATAGCCACAACCATTGGCACTTGAAGTACCCCAGCTGCATTCATTGTTTCAAAAAACATACCCTCTGAAGTCGAGGCGTTTCCAATGGTTCCCCAGGCAACCTCATTTCCGTTGACTGAAAAATCAGTCAAATCCTTCAATCCCTTGTTATTTCGGAATAGTTTGGAGGCAAAAGCCAAACCCAGTAGCTTGGGCATTTGAGCAGCTGTTGGAGAAACATCCGCTGCGGCATTGTATTGAGAAGTCAAAGATTTCCAGCTTCCATCTTCATTTAGAAATCTAGTGGCAAAATGCCCATTCATTAAACGCCCAGCACTGGCAGGATCTGCTTCTACATTGGTATGGGCATAGAGTTGGGCAAAATACTGCTGAACAGTCAATTCGCCCAAGGCCATCATGAAGGTTTGATCTCGGTAGTAACCCGCTCTAAAATCTCCCTTTTGAAAGGCTCTAGCCATGGCTACTTGGGCAAGCTCCTTGCCATCTCCAAAAATTCCAAATTTGGCCTTTCCCATAAACACCTCTTTCCTTCCCATTAAGGAAGCATGTCTACTCGTTAATGCCCATCTGAAATCCTCTAAAATCTGGTTTTGCTGAATGGCATACCCCTGCTGCACTTTATCCTGAGATTTTCCCGCCATAGGTTGAATTATCCAATCGTTACTATTTGGGTTTATAAAAGACTGTCAAAAATAGACATTAACTGTGGATGTGCAAATTTTAATAGCAGTATTTACCCATTTAAAATTTGGTATTTTTAGTTATTATTAAAAATAACAAAATATTATTCTTTATTTTTAAAAAAATACAATTTTTTAGATGAGTAAACCTTTGAATTATTAGGTGTTGATTTTTTGGCTCATTTTAAAAAAAAATCAAAAGAATTTTTCAGAATACCTTCATTTTTAAAATTTAGTGGGGGTTTAATGATTAAAAAGGAATAAACTTTTGAAAATTTATCAAAAACAGAATACCTACCAAATAGTATTTCAAACCTAGCAGCTCATACGTATTTTGCTTAGTATCTTTGCGGCAGTAATGTAAATCCAAATCAACTTAGTCATGATTATAGGTGTTCCCAAGGAAATCAAAAATAACGAAAACCGAGTTGCCCTCACTCCTGCGGGCGCCAAAGAATTAATAAAAAGAGGCCATCAGGTCTATGTACAACAGACTGCAGGTTTTGGAAGCGGTTTTCCTGACGAAGACTACAAGGCTGCGGGTGCGAGCATAATGCCAAACATTGAAGCTACTTACCAAATTGCGGAAATGATCATGAAGGTGAAAGAACCGATTGAATCAGAGTACAAGTTGATAAAGCCAAATCAACTTCTATTTACCTATTTCCACTTTGCCTCCTACGAACCATTAACCAAGGCCATGGTAGCGAGCAAATCGATTTGCTTGGCTTACGAGACGGTAGAAAAAGCCGATCGAAGCCTACCCCTACTCGTTCCCATGTCAGAAGTAGCAGGAAGAATGGCCATTCAAAAAGGAGCTAACTACCTAGAAAAGCCTCTTGGAGGTAGAGGAATTTTATTGGGAGGCGTACCAGGTGTACTTCCTGCAAAAGTTCTTATCCTTGGTGGTGGAATCGTAGGTACCCAAGCGGCCTGGATGGCTGCCGGATTGGGTGCAGACGTGATCATCATGGATTTGTCTCTTCCTAGAATGCGCTACCTAGCAGACGTGATGCCTGCCAACGTAAAGACCATGATGTCTAATGAGTTCAACATTAGGGAGCAGATCAAACAAGCTGACTTAATTATAGGTGCAGTGTTGATTCCTGGAGCCAAAGCTCCTCACTTGATCACCAAAGAAATGTTGAAGGATATGAAAAAAGGAGCTGTAGTGGTAGATGTCGCTGTAGATCAGGGTGGTTGCATTGAAACCTGCAAGCCTACTACGCATGAAAATCCTACCTACGTCATCGATGATGTAGTGCATTATTGCGTCGCCAATATGCCTGGAGCTGTACCTTATACCTCTACCCTAGCGCTAACCAACGCCACGCTACCTTATGCAATTCAACTTGCGGATAAGGGATGGAAAAAGGCAGCTCAAGAGAATTCGGATCTGGTACCTGGACTAAATGTGATCCAAGGTGATATTGTGTACAAGGCCGTTGCAGAAGCATTTGCTATGCCCTACACTCCGGTTGAAAAGTACCTTTCCTAAACGAAAAAGAGGTTTCACGAAAAATCCCATCGAGGCAATCGATGGGATTTTTTGTTTTAGATCAGCGTTGAGTTAATAGCAAGCGAACGAGGGTATGGAATTACGCTTTTTTGACAAATTCAGACTTGAGGGCCATGGATCCAAATCCATCTATTTTACAGTCAATGTTATGATCCCCTGCCACAAGGCGATTATTTTTAACTTTTGTCCCTGCCTTGATTGATTTGGGAGCCACCAACAAAATTCAATCCCTCTCAAATCCAAAGTAATAATTAACCTAGGAATTGAACGCCCTATTTAAATACAGCGATTCCCTTTCCCAATTCCAAGAGTTCCATTCCCAACTGCTGTTGGAAACCATACAAAATCGCATCAAACAATAGTAAAAAAGCACCTTGAAGTAAAATCGACTTGCCAAAGCCAATCCATCTCTCCTTTTCTAAGCGACGACCACGTTCAATAAGTAAAAGTCCAATTGCCATGTAGCCAAAGTCCAAGGCCGCATTAAAAAGGAGCACCTTTTCAATTTGTTGCTGTGCAACCAAAGCCTCCCAAAAATTCAAAGCAGCAGCTTGGGTTGCCTGCCAAAATCCAAAACCTGCAATGCCCAAATTAACCACATTCCAATAGGCATTCATTTGGTGAAAGGCACGAACCTGACCCTTCGTTTGGAAGCTTACAAGTATACCCACAACTAAATTAAGTAATGCCCAAAAACCCAGGATGAACATTCCTAGCCGATTGAATTCCAATCGAGTGGCATTGATAACTTCCAAAGTAACTGAATCCTGAGCCAAGGCTGGAAAGGAAAGAGTCCCATGGAGTACGAGGAGAGAAAGGAAAAAACGAGTCGACATCAATAATAAACCTACAATAAATCTGGAAAATTACGCTTACAAAAATGAAACTAGGCTACTCCAAAGCATCCGGAAGCCAAAGAAACAAATCATCAATCCAGCAACTACCTGCAGCGCCTTCCGTACCCTTGGTGACATCAAATGGGCCAACTTGCCCGCAAGGAAAGCCTTAGCCAAATCTATTCCAAAGACGGTGAAGAGTAAGGCAGCATAAAATAAGGCTCGATCCGAGATTCCCCAAGTGGATTTAATTGACACCATACTAGCAATGGATAGCCAAAATAGCATCACAAAGGGATTGATACCATTGATACCAAAACCTTGCATCAATGCCTTGCCTTGAAAAGCCCTGCTTTGGGAATAGTTGCTTGGAGAATCAATTATTTTTTTTCTAAAAAAACTAATTCCAAAACCTATCAAAAATAAGCCTCCAAAAAATCCAAGGTACAGTTCTACATTTGGAATAAAGGTCAATGCCTGTATTCCAAAGTAAGTCACTAACACATAGACCAAATCACTCAAGAAAACGCCAAAAGCTAGGATGGTAGCTTGCTTAAATCCCTGATCCATACTCGTAGTCACCAAGGCAAAAAATACAGGACCAATCATCATGGACAGCAAAAGTCCCAATTCCAATCCTTCTAAAATCGCAGCAAACATCTTCAAAAGTACCGCCTCTTCGGTTATATTTGAATTCATTCCGATGAAATTTATACATGGACATCAAAGCCAACCTTGAGCAGGTTAAAAAATCATTTCGAAATCCAGCTTGTCAATTGATTGCTGTCAGCAAAACCAAGCCCTTGGCAGATCTACAGGCTGCTTACGCTGCCGGTATCCGTGATTTTGGCGAAAATAAGGTTCAGGAAATACAGACCAAGCAAACTGAGATGCCATCTGACACCCGTTGGCACATGATTGGGCATTTGCAGAGCAACAAGATCAAATACATTGCTCCCTATGTACATCTCATTCATGGCGTAGATTCCTTCAAACTCCTACTGGAAATCGACAAGCAAGGCAAAAAAATAGATCGAGCCATTCCTGTGTTGCTCCAAATCCACATCGCTACCGAAGAAAGCAAGTTTGGGTTTGATCAAGAGGAACTGGATGCCATGCTCACTAGCTCCGAATTTGCAAAATTGACTCATGTTCAAGTACAAGGTTTAATGGGCATGGCGACCTTTACGGAGGATTTGGATCAGATACGCTCCGAGTTCCAGGGCTTGAAGCAGCTTTTTGAAGCTTTTAAAAAACGAACTCTCCCCTCTTTTGTAGACCTCAAAGAACTATCCATGGGCATGAGCGGAGATTACCAAATCGCCCAAGAAGAAGGAAGCACCATGGTTCGCATTGGATCGGCTATTTTTGGAAGCAGAAATTACCCAAACCAATGAACGCAAAACAAATTCTTCAACTCGCAGGAATTTCTGGAGCCCTAGCAGTAGGCTTGGGCGCCTTTGGTGCTCATAGCTTGGAAGCACTATTGGTTCAAAATGGGAGGTTAGACACTTATCAAACTGCCGTCAACTACCATTTTTACCATACCTTAGCCCTTTTTGGTATTGGAATTTTGGCTAAAGTCAAACCTGAATGGAAAGGAATTACATTCGCCGCTTGGAACATGGCACTGGGGATTTTGATTTTCTCAGGCTCACTTTATGTCTTATCCTTAACAGGGATTACCTGGTTAGGTGCCATCACTCCCTTAGGTGGCCTTGCCTTTATTTTGGGATGGTGTTCAATTATCTATCTAAGCTTTAAAAGCAAATAATATCTTGAAAAAATCGATCCTATTTTTACTTATTCTCCTTGTAGTTGGCAGGGCCACATTTGGCCAAATTTCCCAGCAAACACTTTCTAAATTGGAAAATTCATTGGGGGACCAAAGTTTCTTTAATGGACATGTAACCGGGTTTATTCTCTATGATTTGGAAACTAAACAGGTGGTATTTGAAAAAAATAGCCAATTGTATCAAATTCCAGCATCCACTACCAAATTACTTACCCTGTATGCAGCCTTAGTCGTACTGAAAGATAGTACCCAAACTCTCCGCTACCAATCTGCTGGAGATACCTTGAAAATTTGGGGTTCGGGAGATCCAAGCTGGAGATATAAAAACTTCTCCCAACCTGATTTTCACAAAATCATCAGGAACCACTCCTTGGTCCAGTTTTCCGATGCAAACCAAGTCGCTTCCGCCTATGGCTATGGCTGGCAATGGGATGATTATTACTACGATTATGCCACTGAAAGAAGCAGCCTACCCATTTACGGAAATATGGTAGAGGTAAGCAAAATAGGAGACACCATTCAACTTACCCCACAAATTTTTCAAACAAAACTTCAAGGCACCAACAAACCAATCAAAGAGTTGGAGCGAGATTTTCATAGCAATACATTCTTTTTTAATGCCTCTACCTACCTAGGTAAAGAGAAATATATCCCATTCAAGACGGGCTCAAGATTATTTGTTGACATAGCAAGCCAAGAAACTAGAATTCCATGGATTTATAAGCCAGATTCTTTACCATTGAACCATCAAGAATTCAGAGCAAATGATTTAAAGCCTTTATTGAAGGAAATGATGCTTATCAGTGATAATTTTTTAGCTGAGCAAATTCTACTGATGGTTTCGGATAAACTTTTTCAAACTTTAGACAACGAAAGAACTATCGATTACTTATTGAAAACCAATCTTTCGGATCTACCTGATCGACCTAAGTGGGTAGATGGCAGTGGTTTGAGTCGACACAATTTGATCACTCCCCGTTCCCTAGTCCGTGTCGTTGAAAAGCTTCAGGAAATACTTCCAGAGAGACAATTCGAGGAATACCTTGCTGTAGGTGGGATTTCAGGTACTCTAAAAAACACTTTCCAGGCCGCAACCCCCTATATTTTTGCTAAAACAGGAAGTATGAGTCACTCCTACAACTTGGCGGGATTGGTCAAAACCAAATCCGGAAAAGCTTATGCCTTTGCCTTTATGAATTCCAATTTTCCTTTTCCCGTATCGGGTGTGAGAAAAGAAGTGGAAAAAGTAATGCTACAGGTCAGAGATCACTTTTGAAGTAGCCAACAATTGGTTAAGTTGTCCACTACTTTGAACGACGAAATTTTCCAACCCATGAATAAACGTAGTTTCTTGAAGTCCTTAGGCCTTTTGGCAGCCTCAGGCCCCATCCTAGGATTGGATTTTGCAACTCGTAGTAACCCGACTTCGCTTTTGCCCATGGCCCTGCTTCGTGGTCAAACAGTTGGGATTATTAGTCCTTCGGCAGCTTCTGCAGACCGTATGGAATATACCTTCGCAAAGGAAGCAATGGAGGCAATGGGATTAAAAGTGAAGGTTGGCTCAAATTTTAAAAATCGATTTGGCCATCTGGCAGGTACAGACGAAGAACGAGCTGCAGATTTCAATGACATGTTTGCAGATCCAGAAGTAAAGGCAATTATCTGCCTTCGTGGAGGCTCTGGAGCAGCGCGAATCCTCCCGCTGATTGATTACGAACAAGTAAAAGCCAATCCAAAACCACTTTTAGGCTATTCCGACATTACTGCGATACACTGCGCACTTCACAGTCAAACAGGCTTAATTTCGTTTCATGGTCCAAATGGATCGGGTAGCTGGAACAGCTACAATGCCAACCAATTTCAACAGCTATTTTTCGATCAAAAGTTGCTCAGCTTCAAAAATGAAGTGACCAAAGGTGATGACCTAGTAGCAAAAGGAAATCGAATTCAAACCCTCACAAAGGGGACCGTAGAAGGGAAAATAGTAGGAGGAAATCTAACTGTATTGACTGCTTTATCTGGAAGTATATATTATCCTGATTTTCAAGACGCTATTTTGTTCATTGAAGATGTAGGAGAAGATCCTTACCGCATCGATCGGATGATGAGTACGCTCAAACTCAATGGCACACTCGGAAAAATCAAAGGCTTTGTTTTTGGGCAGTGCTCAGATTGCAAACCTGGTAGTGGCTATGGTGCTTTCACAGTGGATCAAATCATGGATCAATACATCATACCCTTGAATATCCCTGCCTACATCGGTGCCATGATTGGACATATTCCCAAGCAATTTATCGTTCCCGTAGGAGCTCGTGTACGCTTGAATGCCGACCAAGGAAGCATCACCCTTCTTGAAAAAGTCTTTAGAACCAGCTAAACTCATGTACTCTAAAATTTCATTTTTACTTTTTTTAGGTATCGCCATGTCTCTTTCAGCAGTTAGCCAAGCACAACAAAAACCCTTGACTTACCTTGCTTTGGGTGATAGCTACACCATTGGAGAAGGAGTGAATGGTAGCGATCGTTATCCGATGCAATTTGTACAAGAATGGAATAAGGCAGCAAAACTCCCATTTGCTCCTCCGCTAATCATTGCAAAGACAGGTTGGACCGTAGATGAACTAGAAGCAGGCATCCAAGTAAGTTCCACAGCAGCTGAAGGCTACGATTTGGTGACCTTGCTGATTGGCGTCAACAACCAATACAGAGGCCGTTCGGTCGAGTCCTTTGCAGTTGACTTTGAGAAAATGCTTCAACGCGCTATCTCCTTTGCTCGAGGTAAAAAAGAGCGGGTAGTGGTACTCTCCATTCCTGATTGGGGAGTTACCCCTTTCGCAGTCAGCAAAGGCGTAGATCCCACTCAAGTAGCCAAAGGAATTGACGACTTCAACCAAACAAAAAAAGTAATCTGCGCCAAAAATGGAGTGGAATTCATAGACATTACAACTGAATATCGGCTAGCGGGCGCTTTGCCCGATGGAGTGGTAGCAGATGAACTTCACCCCTCTTCACTGATCTATAAAAAATGGATGGAGAAATTGTTTCTTGAAGTACAAAAAATGAATTTCTGAACTAGTTTAAAGTATCTACTGTAGCTAAATAGTAAGTCCAAGTTCCAAATCCTTGGATTTTTTAGTGCAAGTTCGACAAAGACTGAATTGATAAACGATGAAAATTATTTGCATTGGCCGCAATTATGCAGCACATATTGAAGAATTAAAAAATGAAAAACCTGGACAGCCAGTCGTTTTTCTCAAGCCGGATACGGCCCTTATAAAGGGAGAAGCACCCTTCTATTATCCCGATTTTTCTACGAATATCCACCACGAAATCGAATTGGTACTCAAAATCTCAAAGGAGGGAAAGTACATCCAACCACAGTTTGCCCACCGTTATTTTGAAGAAATCGGTCTAGGGATAGACTTCACAGCTAGAGACCTCCAAGATCAGTGCAAAGCAAAGGGGTTACCCTGGGAAATTGCGAAGGCCTTCAACGGATCAGCACCAATTGGTGATTTCAAACCGGTTTCAGAGTTTAGTAACTTAAAAAATATCGACTTCCACTTAGAGATCAATGGAGAAGTCAAGCAAAAAGGAAATACAAGCCTCATGCTCTTTGATTTTGCCACAATCATCTCCTACGTATCTCAATTTTTCACACTTAAAAAAGGCGACCTTATTTATACCGGCACTCCTGCAGGTGTAGGGCCAGTTCAAACGGGTGACCAGCTGATCGGATTTATTGGAAATGAAAAAATGCTCCATGTTGAAGTTAAGTAGGCTTGTTCTTTTAATAATTCTTTTAAGTCAAGGGCACATTTCTAGGACTTGGGGGCAAGAAATTCAAAAAGGATACTTTCAGTCCCCTGTAAAGCCAGGAGTTCGAAATTACCTTGCCGGAAACTTCGCTGAACTCAGGCCCAACCACTTTCATACGGGTTTGGATTACAAATTTGGCGGAGTTGAAGGCGAACCCATCTACGCTGCAGCAGACGGCTGGGTTCATAGGATCAAAATCTCTTCCTTTGGCTATGGCAATGTCATTTACCTCAAGCACCCAAGTGGACACATTACACTGTATGGCCATTTGCGAAATTTTAGTCCCGTGCTGCATGCTTGGATGAAGAAAAAGATGTACGCGGCCAAGCTAAATGAACTGGAAATTAACTTGAAGCAAGGAGAACTGCCTGTTAAAAAAGGAGAATTGATTGCAAATGGGGGAAATACTGGAAGCTCTGGTGGTCCTCACCTTCATTTTGAGATTCGTGATAGTCTTGATCGCGCCTTAGATCCTCTTTTGGCAGGATATTCCGAAATCCTTGACCGTACCCCTCCTACTCCTCAAAAAATTGC
>SXYU01000134.1 GCA_005788235.1 Cytophagales bacterium | reverse complement strand
CCCGTCATCAGGGCCGCTCGGGAGGGGGAGCAAATCGCTGCCGCAGCATAGGATTGCGTAAATAACATCCCCTCAGCAGCCAATCGATTGATGACTGGTGTTTCGTAAAAATCACTCCCCAAAACTCCAATATCTGCCCATCCCAAATCATCTACATGGATCAGTAGCACATTGAATTCATCCTTAGCCTGCCCAAAGGACCCCCAAAATACCCCGAATAAGAGAAGAAAAATTAGGCTATACTTTTTCATCAAATTGGAAAGAATGAGAAATCCATCTACTGCAGAAGGGAATATTGGAAGGTCAGAATTGAATCTTAATGTCCTACAACTTAAAAATTACCGCCCTCTTTCCCAAATAAAAGATCGCATTTGGAAAGGAGTTCTCCTTGCTCCTTTAAGGAGTAGTCCTTTGCTGAATATTCAGATTCACCAGAATAGCCAAAGGATAAAGTGGGTAGGTGAATAAATAGTACGATCAACAATGGGTTGTGAATGAAGGTGAATGGATTTTACTCAAACATTTTTAGTAACTTTTAACTCTAAGATTCCCAATCCATGAAAAATCTCTTTCTCCTTCTTCTTTCCTTCTTGTGTTTCGGTGCCCTAGCACAGGAAAAGTTGCCCCAATCCAAGAGCCCCAATGTGGTACTGATCTTTATGGATGACATGGGCTATGGGGATTTAGCAGTCTATGGAGGCTACCCGCAGCAGACCCCACACCTCAATGCGCTTGCCGCTTCAGGGATGCGCTTCACCAATTTCTACGTCGCGCAGGCTGTCTGCAGTGCCTCAAGAGCAGCACTACTGACAGGCTGCTACCCCAACAGGCTCAACATCTCTGGTGCACTGATGCCTTGGTCCACTACCGCCCTAAATCCCAAGGAAGAAACCCTTGCCACCATGGCAAAAAAGAAAGGCTACCAAACTGGCATGATTGGCAAATGGCACCTCGGTGCCAAAGCCCCGTACCTTCCTACCTCCTATGGCTTTGACTCCTATTTTGGTCTTCCCTACTCCAACGACATGTGGCCTGTGGGCTTCGACGGCAGGCCAGTTACCGATACTGCTGACCGCAAATTCAAGTACCCTCCACTCTTTTTACTCGAAGGCAACGAACCCGTAATGCCCATTCGTACGCTTGAAGACCAGGCTAAACTCACGAAGCTATACACCCAGCGGGCGGTGCAGTTTATCGAGCAGCACAAGGAGCGCCCCTTCTTTCTGTATCTGGCCCACTCCATGCCCCATGTACCTATTGCGGTGTCCGAAACCTACAAAAACAAAAGTGGGGCAGGGTTATTTGGGGATCTGATGCTCGAATTGGATGATTCTATTGGAGAGGTGATGGCTGCACTGGAAAAAAATGGGCTTACCCAAAATACGCTGGTCATCTTTACGAGTGACAATGGACCCTGGCTTACCTTTGGCAACCATGCCGGCAGCAGTGGGGGACTTCGCGAAGGCAAGGGGTCGGCTTGGGAAGGTGGGGTCCGTGTACCTTGCATCATGAGTTTGCCGGGTGTGATTCCCGCAGGAACGGTTTCCAATAACCTCGCCGCTACAATGGATATTTTGCCCACGCTGGCGGCACTTCTAGATGCTTCCTTGCCTGATCAAAAAATCGATGGGGTGAATCTATTGCCCTTGCTTCAGCAGGTGACTGATGCCAATCCTCGGGACCACTTTGTCTATTATTACGATGCCAATAGCCTCAAGGCCATCCGGCAGGGGAAGTGGAAATTGGTTTTTCCTCACCTCTCCCAAACCTACCTAAATACGCAGCGAGGCAATGCCGGATTCCCGGGAATATACAAATCCATGGAGGTACAGCTCGCCCTCTACGACCTATCTACAGACCCTGGAGAAACGTTTGACTTAGCTTCCCAAAATCCAGGAGTAGTAGCTTCGCTAAGCGCATTGGCCGAGCAGTACCGAAAGACGCTGGGAGACGACCTCACCAAGCAGCCCGGAACCGAAAAGCGGCCGGCAGCCAAAATGGATTGAGAAAAAAGGTGTTAGCGAGCTGAAATCGGGACCTTGCTGAATCGTCCCCAAACCTCTAGGTAGATCTCATTAACAAGCTTGCCCCGTCCGCTATAGCGGATGCAGGAGCCTGGCCAGTCCTCTGAGGCAGAAGATTCCTTTTTACTCCGGAGGAGTACTATTTTAATAGAAAATGGTGGCTATAAACCCGTTCGCTCCAGAGGAGTGATATTTTTTTCTCATACAAAACCTGCCTACTAACCGGGCGCCAAGGCGCCAAACCGCAAAGTAATTGTGATCTGCCTCTTGTCTCTTGTGTGTTGTCTCTGGCCTCTTGCTACTTGCTAATTTCCTAATATCGAATGTCAAACGCCTATTGAAGAATGTCGAAGTGGGGAAAACTAGTCTCTAGAGTTGGCCTCTCTTTCCGCAGCGGATGAGGTAATTAATTAGTTCGCCAAGGAAAAATCATCTTGCTAGTCCTCCTCCTCCTTCCAGATCGCATCTTCGGGAGCGTCAAAAGCCGTGGCTGGTCTGCCGTCCTCATTGTAGGCCTTGCAATAGGTACAGTTGTCCTCCTCCTTACAGAAGCCTATTTTTTCTGTCCACTCCCCTGTTTCGTTATTGAAATAGGTGTCGTACTTGTGTGAATACCCCATGATTTCTATTGTTTTGGTGTAGTATGATTTGACTTACTTGATGAATCCTTTTTGTGCCAGCGCTTGCATGCAAGCCTTTTCCCAGCGGTCAGCTGCCTGTCTTGCGCGCTTTTCGTAGCTGTTGTCTTGGTAGCCGATTTGCTTCAGCTCTTTGTCGTAGGCCTTATCTTCCTGGAAGGTCCGAATATCCAAGCTATGCTGGTACTCCTGAATGAGCGCACTACTTCTTTCAAGCTCGCATGACTCCCCCAATACAGCGTGATGGTCTTGGAGCGCTGCTGGTAGGTGCCCATCACCTTCCTATGCCGGTAATAGCGGAGCAGGAGACGAGGACCCGTTCGCTTTCCCTTGGGAAGCCCCAAGTGCTGCATGCACCAGCGAATCACCTCGCGTGCAAAAGCTACCTTGGATACCTGCAAAGCTTGGACTGCAGAAGCAATTACTTCCTTGGACTTACCTTCCAACCAATCGCTGAGGACCCAGATCAGCCACAAGGCAGCACAGCAGCACCACAGGGCGATGCATTCCTTTTCTGAAAGCGAGGGAAATAGGGATAAAAGCATGGATCAACAGATTAAAGTTGGCCAAAATTAGGCAACTTAATTAGGAGATTGTATTAATTTGCAAGCTTGTAATTTACTGCTGCAATCCACTAACAACGATTTGATTTGTATCTCATTATCGCACTTCCTAATTTAAAATTGCTCGGAACCCATGATTCAAAAAACTCGATTTTTAGTAATCCTATTTACTAT
>SXYU01000133.1 GCA_005788235.1 Cytophagales bacterium | reverse complement strand
GATATCTTATCCCCATATCCCCAATTTGACCTATTTTAGTCCAGCAGATATCCAACTAATTCAAGAAGACTGGAAAATTTCTGGTGGAAAAGTAGGCTACCTAGAAGGGGCTGGGGACGAAGTTCCAGAAGTATTGTCCGCATTGGGATATCAAGTAAGTTTCCTCGATGAAGTCAACTTGGAATTGGATAAATTGAAGCAGTATCAAGCCGTAGTAGTGGGGATACGTGCTTACAATACGCAAGAATTCTTAGCGAGTAAGCAGCCAATTCTAATGGAATATGTGAAAGCGGGGGGCAACTTAATTCTGCAATACAATACGAGCAGCCCTCTGGTAACTTCCCAGTTGGGTCCTTATCCCTTTGAAATTGGTCGTGACAGGGTTACCGTAGAAGGTTCCCCTGTGGATGCTGATTGGTCGAATACACTGCTTAGCAGTCCAAATAAGATACAACAAAAGGATTTTGAGGGGTGGATGCAGGAACGTGGGCTTTATTTTGCTTTCAAAGTAGACGAACGATACCAAAGTCCCTTGACGCTACAGGATCCAGGAGAAGCAGCAACAAAGGGTGCTTTGATCACTGCTAAGTTGGGGGATGGAACCTACGTATATACCGGTCTTTCCTTTTTTAGGCAATTGCCTGCGGGGGTATCTGGAGCGATCAAATTATTCATCAACTTGATTGAGCAATAGCATGGAAGAAAAACAAATTCCATGGTCTAGAATTTACCTTGGTTTGATGATCAGTTTGGTCATCCTAATTTCCTTAATGTATGCCTTAACCCTTGCGTATTCATGAGTACTCTAGATTGGGTAGTGCTATTCTTGACCTTGGTGTCCATTTCCGTTTACGGGATGTACAAGACTCGAGGAAAAAAAAGTTTAGAAAATTACCTCAAAGGCAATAAAGACAATTGGTGGACCATTGGGCTATCCATCATGGCCACCCAAGCCTCTGCCATCACTTTTTTGAGTACTCCTGGACAGGCCTACGAAGATGGGATGCGTTTTATCCAGTTTTACTTTGGCCTACCCTTGGCCATGATCATCATTTCGATTGCCTTCGTGCCCATTTATTACAAGTTGAAGGTCTATACGGCCTATGAGTACCTTGAAAGCAGATTTGACCTGAAAACAAGAACCCTGACTGCGCTTTTATTTATTGTGCAGCGTGGATTGGCAGCTGGAATTACCATCTATGCACCTGCAATTATTTTGTCAACATTGCTCGGCTGGAATTTGACCTGGACGAATATTTTTATTGGAGTGCTTGTCATTTTATATACCGTTTCTGGGGGGACAGAAGCAGTATCAATTACCCAAAAGCAACAAATGGCTGTGATGATGGGAGGGATGGTTTTGGCAGGGATAATGGTCATCCAGCTGTTGCCAATATCCATGCCCGAAGCCCTTCGCGTTGCTGGAAAGATGGACAAGCTAAATGTGGTCAACTTTGATTTTAATTGGGAAGACCGCTATTCGATCTGGTCGGGGATGACTGCAGCTGTATTTTTGTTTTTAAGTTACTTCGGTACAGACCAAAGTCAGGTCCAACGCTATCTTTCTGGACAAACATTGACTCAAAGCCGAATGGGATTGCTGATGAATGGATTTTTGAAGATCCCCATGCAGTTCTTAATTCTATTTATTGGGGTGTTGGTTTTTGTGTTTTATCAATTCATTACTCCGCCAATTCATTTCAATCAAGTACAAACTGAGTCACTTCGAAAAAGTAGTCATGCTCCCGAATTAGCACGTCTTGAAGGAGCCTTTCAAGCCAATTTTGATTCCTCCAAGGTGGTTTATTCTCAATTGCTCACTGCAATGGAACAAGAGGAAGAGGCCGCTGTGGCAGGCTTGACTGGGACCTTAAAAAGCTTAAAAGAAGGCCAACAAGAACTTCGAACTGAAGTCAAGACCCTTCTTCTTACACATGATCCTAAAGCCGAAACTAGGGATACGGATTATGTATTTATGCGCTTTGTGATGGATTACCTTCCGCCGGGTGTAGTGGGTTTGTTATTTGCAGTGATTTTCACAGCAGCAATGTCCTCGTCTTCCTCAGAGCTGAATGCCTTGGGGAGCACGACCACCGTAGACTTGTACAAGCGCTCTATTCGTAAGGAGGCAAGCGACAGCCATTACGTGCATTCCTCCAAGTTGTTTACTGCATTCTGGGGTTTTGGTGCAATACTTTTCGCTACCTATGCTTCCTTATTTGAGAACTTGATTCAAGCGGTAAACCTGCTGGGGTCCCTATTTTATGGAACGATCTTGGGTATTTTTATCGTGGGATTTTTTGTGAAATGGATCAAAGGAAGGGCTGTTTTTATGGCAGCAATTGGATCTCAGGCACTGATTTTGGTGGTTCACTTCTTCAATGGCAAAGGACTAATGGGCTTGGAGTGGAACATTGGGTTCCTCTGGTACAATGCCATCGGTTGCCTTGCCGTGGTTTTATTTGGCTTGATTCTTCAACTCTTTGTTGGAAGTAGCAGTAGTAAAAAATAAATATGGAGTAAAAGTTTGGATAGATTCAAAAAAGAAGCCTTCGAATTTTCGAAGGCTTCTTTTTTAATTATTCCTCACCTTAAAGAGATTTAATCTTAGTCGGAGCTGCTGTCGTCAGTGGTCTGTCGTCTGTTGGCAATTATTAACCCCTTATTTGAGAATCCAATACGGTTGAGATAATATTAGTTACTTGATTGACTTAATTAAGCGGTCGTTCAAACCTACATAATCCAGGTTTTTGCCCTCTTCAGCAAGCTTCTTTGATTTCGTAGCGGACTCTAAGGCTTCTGTCTTTTTGCCAAGGCTCATTTCGATTTTTGCTTGAAGGTGTAAGGTCCAATACTTTGGGTCATTTGCTGTAGATTGTTTGATCCAGGTGTAGGCCTGATTCAGGTCTTTATTACTCGTAAAATAGTAATTGGCAGCCTGGTAGAGTAAGGCAGGATTTGTGCTTTGCGCATCAATCACTTGCTTTTTAATGTCTGCCATGACAATGGGATCTACCTCTGTTTGGATTGTAAATTCTACTCTAGTTTCTTCCCATTTGATGGAAAGATCCGCACTAGAATCTGTTAATTTGTTAAAGCTAATTTCGAAAGAATCATACAGTCGGCTTGTTTTAGCAGGCGTTGCTGTAAAACGAAGGAGGTCATCTTTGGGTTCGTATCCGATTGCTCCCCATAGTTTTGTGTTTTTACTTAGGATCAGGGTCCAAGAAGATTTTCCTGGAATGGAGTACAGTGCATAGGAGCCAGCAGGTATTTTTGTACCGCTGATGATTACTTCAGTGGAGAAGGTCAGGATAGTCGCTCCATTGGCACCAGTCCTCCAAACTTG
>SXYU01000132.1 GCA_005788235.1 Cytophagales bacterium | reverse complement strand
GATGTGCCCGCCTGCATCAATCATCAGCTCAAGCTGGATTAATTAGTGCATTAGGATCATCCTTAAGCTGTTCGATTTGTTTAGCGTTAAACGAATGCGAAACCATGAAAACGAAAATACTTGATTAATGGATTCCAAATTTGGCTGTTTTTCATTAGTTTACTTTTTTAGAAGCAACCCATGAGCAGCCGAAGAACCTTTCTCCAACACCTAGGGCTAGGATTAAGCCTACCCAGCATCGCTGGTTTTTCCTTCCCTCAAGAAAAAAGACCCCCTTTTCCATCAAGCTCTATACAGGATGAAGCCTATTGGAAAGCGATTAAGGGCCAATTTCCCCTCACTGCTGACCGCATCTACCTAAATAATGGCACCTTCGGCCCAGCACCCTTTTCGGTTCTCGAAGCACTCCAGAAAAGCAGTTTGGATATCAACACCAGCGGGGAGTACGGCAATTCGGATGCAGAACGAGTGCAGTTGGCTCAATTTTTCGGCATCAAACCCAGCGAATTCTCCATCACCCACAACACAACCGAGGGAATCAATATTCTAGCTTGGGGCATCCCGCTGCAAGCAGGTGATGAAGTGATCCTCACAACCCACGAACATGCAGGAAATGCACTCCCTTGGCTCAATCGGGCCAAATATAGCGGAATCGTGCTCCGGACTTTTGAGCCTAAAGAGACCCAAGCTAAAAATTTGAACGAGATTCAAAAACTTATTAATTCCAACACCAAGGTGATTGCCATCCCACACGTGACCTGTACCACGGGATTGGTATTCCCTATTCAGGAGATTTGTAGCTTAGCAAAATTAAGGGGGATACTCACTGCCATCGATGGGGCGCATGGAGCAGGTACATTCAACTTGGACCTGACTGCAATGGGATGTGATTTTTATGCAGGCTGCTTTCACAAGTGGATGCTGGGCCCTAGTGGAACAGCCTTTCTCTACGTACGTGAAGAATCCTTGGAAAAACTCCGTCCGGTCATGATAGGTGGACATTCGGATACGGGCTGGGACATGACGTCTACTCCCCCTACCCTTGCGGGCTATGTTCCCTCTGCTAGACGATTTGATTACGGTACACAAAGCAAAGCACTTGCAGTAGGCATGGTAGCTGCCACTGAGTTTCATACACAGATTGGCAAGGATCGTGTGGAAACTCGCTTGCAAACCCTCAACCAGTATTTATTGGATGGGCTTTTAGAACTTAATAACAAGCTAGACATCCTCACACCGCTGGAAAAAGAATCCAGAATAGCACTCCTCACCTTCCGCCCAAAAAATATGCCCTACCAAGTCTGTGGGGATGAACTGGGAAAAGCTGGATTTCGGATTCGACAGGTTCCAGAAGGAAAGGTAAATGCGATTCGCGTGTCCACCCACGTATATAACACCAAGGAAGAGGTTGATGCGTTTCTAGCCGCACTAACTCGAATTCTTAGTTGAGTTTCTTTTTCCTCTTTGCATCGGCCCTTTCGATGGCTTCCTGGGCACGAAATTGAGCAATTTCGGAAATTAGTTGCTTCGGCAAATCCTCGTCGTATCGAAATTGAATGGCTCCTTTAGAAGTTTCATACGCTGCTAATTTTTCTTTAAAATTAATCACCCCTGAAGAGGTAGGGTAATATCCCAGATGGCTTTTGGCTGCAGCATAATACACCAATACTTCCGTGGTCTTAAAGGCTGGCATGTGGTAACTGATCACTTCTTCAGCCTCGGGTAAGGCTTGACGCAGGATTTCACGCATTTGCTGTAACTTGGCTTGAATTTCAGGAGTAAACCATGAATAATACTCTTGAATGGAATTAGGTTTGGGATTCATAAACTAGGAAGCTCTACAGTTGAAAGCGGATTGAACTTATGGAAAAAAATGAACTTACGCTCAATGAAGCGCAAAAATTAGTAGATAGCTGGATTCAGACGGTGGGTGTCCGCTACTTCAATGAACTGACCAACATGTCGCTCTTGATGGAGGAAGTGGGGGAATTGGCGCGCATCATGGCGCGTACCTATGGAGAGCAATCCTTCAAAGAATCGGACAAAGGACATGCGATTGACGACGAAATGGCCGATGTACTTTGGGTGCTGATTTGCCTAGCCAACCAAACTGGCGTAAACTTAACAGAAGCCTTGCAAAAGAACCTGGAGAAGAAAAATAGCCGTGACTCTACGCGTCACCAGGAAAACGAAAAGTTAAAGTAATCAATTCAAGGCCTTAGCCTTCAATTACGCGTAAGGCTCCATCTCCAGCCAATCCTACTACTTGCTTGTAGCGATTACGAATCAAGCAAAAGGCAATATCTGCCTCGATTCCGTAGTTTTGTAAGCGCTTTGCATGGGAAGCTTGAGCTAGGTAATCTGGCAAATTTTCATTGACTTGTGCAAATAACGAACTCATGGCTATGGCTCCATCCTCTTGATTGGCATGGCTTCCGCTAAGCGCTTGCACCAAAGCACCCGCATACAGCGAGTCCTCTAGATTGAATTTCCCTTTCCAACCCGCACAATGAATCATTACATCCAAATTTCGAGACTGAATGTAGTTTGCTGTAGCTTGAAGGTTCGGAAAAGCTCCAATTAAAATCTCAGCAGCACACTTGGATTTATCTAGGGCCAAAGTGCCATTCGTGGTAGTCATCGCAAGCTTCTTTCCCGCATAATTCCCTTCCAAAAAGGCTGTAGGAGAATTACCCAGTTCAAACCCAGGCGCAGTAAGTCCATCTCGCTCTCCAGCAATCAAGTAGCCTTGGACTTGCATGGCTCGACAGGATTCAAGATCCGCAAAAGGTAGAATCTCCGTGACGCCATGGGCCAAAGCAGCCACCATGGTTGAGGTAGCTCGAAAAATATCTACGACTACCACCAGCTTACCCTTCACCTCATGAAGGTGAATCAGCTCGGGAGTAAAGCAAACCTCTATGGAGTTCATTAGCCTTTATACAAGGGAAATTTTTCCACTTGCGCCTTCAGGTTTTTGTTTCGGATCTGTATATAGATCTCCGTACCCACCTTACTGTAGGCGGTTTGAACGTAGCCCATTCCAATTCCAAGACCCATACTCGGTGATTGCGTACCGGAAGTAACTTCTCCAATTACCTCTCCAGCAGCATCCACGATAGGGTAATGCCCTCTTGGGATACCGCGCTCCTGCATGATAAATCCTACCAACTTGCGGCTTACTCCTGCTTCTTTTTGTTTTTTCAAGGCTTCGGAATTGGTAAAATCTTTGGTGAATTTGGTAATCCAGCCCAATCCTGCTTCAATGGGTGAAGTGGTATCCGTAATGTCATTGCCATACAAGCAATAGCCCATCTCGAGTCTCAAGGTATCCCTAGCACCCAATCCAATGGGCTTGATGTCGTAGCTAGCACCTGCTTCAAAAATCTTTTTCCAAACCCGCTCTGCATCCTCGTTTTTCACATAAATCTCAAATCCTCCTGCACCTGTATAGCCTGTTCCAGAGATAATCACATCAGCAATCCCAGCAAAGTCTCCGATCGCAAAATGGTAAAACTTGATATCTGAAAGAGATACGGATGTCAAGGATTGCATGGCAGCAGCAGCTTTAGGTCCCTGCACGGCAAAAAGGCAATATTCATCAGAAGCATTGCGAAGCGTGGCCCCCATGGTATTGTGTGCATTAATCCAAGCCCAGTCCTTTTCGATATTGGAAGCATTGACCACCAACATGTACTTTTCCTCTGCCATTTTGTAGACAATCAAATCGTCCACAATTCCTCCAGTTTCATTTGGATAACAGGAATATTGTGCTTGACCGATCACTAAGGTAGCTGCATCATTGGAGGTGACTTTTTGGATCAATGTTAAAGCGTGCGGCCCCTCCACAAAAAATTCACCCATGTGGGAAACATCAAAAACGCCTACCCCTTGACGAACGCAGAGGTGCTCGTCCATATCTGAACTGTAGCGAACAGGCATCATGTAGCCTGCAAACGGTACCATTTTGCCTCCTAAAGCCGCGTGAAGATCATTTAAAGGGATGGTTTTGGTGGATGTTTCCATTGGGATATATCGAATTATTCGGAAACAAAGGTAAGCAATGCCCTAAAAAATGGGTTAAGCAATAAAATATATTTTGAGATTACTCATAAAAAAAGCAGCTCGTTAAAGCTGCTTCAGTAATTCTGTTTTGGGTTGCTTAAACGGAGAAACTTTCTCCACAGCCACAGGTACGGCTTGCATTCGGATTGACAAACTGAAATCCTTTACCATTGAGCCCATCGGAAAATTCTAAGGTCGTGCCCACTAGGTACAAGAGGCTTTTTTTGTCTACCAAAATTTTGACTCCCTTGTCCTCAAATACATGGTCGCTATCGACTAGCTGCGCATCGAAGCCCAACTCATACATCAAACCCGAACAGCCTCCTCCTTTGACAGAGACACGGATGTTCTCTTGCTCCATTCTCCCCTCTTCTTTCTTTAATTCAAGAATTCTCTCTTTGGCTTTGTCAGAAACGGTGATCATATCTTTATATCTTTACGCATTGGTAGGTCTCCTCTTCCTAGTTAAACTACTTCGGGAGAAAAAAGATTCAGTCAAAGATACAAATTAATGGCATGAGGAAAATAGAACATCTTGGAATTGCGGTCGCTGACCTTAAAAAATCCAATGAACTCTTTCAGCGACTCTTGGGAAAACCTCCCTACAAATCAGAGAAAGTTTCAACTGAGGGGGTTG
>SXYU01000131.1 GCA_005788235.1 Cytophagales bacterium | reverse complement strand
TTTCTGGACCAAAAAAATAGAACCCGATGAGGGTGAGCCCAATTAAGACAGAAAAAAGTAAGGCGAGGCGGTTGGTGAACATAGTTTGAAATGAAGCAATGAAAATTATCTAATTTCAAAATAGAATACAAGTGGGAGCAGCATGAAGGAGCCTTGCTACCAAAATCATTGTAATCATGAAATCCCCTAGGTGACATCCTATTTTTCCTTATTTTAGCCACCTATGAGCAGTCCCTCCACCCTCAACCGAAGTTTGGGCCTATTAGGCTTAACCGCCACCGGCGTCTGTTCGATGATCGGAGCCTCCATCTACGTGGTGCCATTTATGATCCAGCGGAACGTGCCCGGCATTGGCCCCTATGTGCTCCCTGCATTTTTGTTTGCCTCGATCCCAGCAATTTTTGCTGCCCTAGCTTACTCCATTTTAGCTTCTGCCATGCCTAGAGCGGGAGGTTCTTACCTCTATGCCAGCAGAGCACTGCACCCTTTTTGGGGATTTGTCGCAAGCTTTTCCCAATGGTTTGGCTTGTCCATCGTCATCGGCGTGATTGCCTACGTGGTGATTCCCTTTTTTAGGGATCTTGCCTTTGCTTTGGACTGGACGGCATTCGCCGCTTGGTTGGATCAAGGACTGGTCCGAGTGGTCCTTGCCTTGGTGATTCTTTGGTCATTCATAGGAATCAATATCCTCGGATTGACCTTTTATGAGCGGATACTGATTCCGCTGATGGTCTTAATGCTTGTTTTGGGACTGGTAGTGATTGGGGGAGGATTAAGCTATACCCAGGAGGAATTTTTGGCGGCCCTAGCCAGTAAAGAAGGAAGGTCTGTTGACCTAATTGAGGTCCCCTTCAACTGGACCACCTTTTTGTCGGCATCCGCCATTTTATTCTCCAGCTTTATAGGATTCGACTCGATTGCTCAGGCCGGAGGAGAGGCCAAAAATCCAGTTCGCAACCTTCCCCGAGCCATCGGATTGGCCATCACCTTGGTGGGCTTATTTTACGTTTCTTTTACCTATGCGGTCTACCACACCGTCCCTTGGCAGTTTGTAGCCGAGGAGGCACTTTCCAAAGACCTGACCGCAGCCGGCCTGCTGACCAATCTCCTTCCGGCTGGAATTGGCATTGCCATCCTGCTGGGTGCTGCCATTGCCCTGCTGAATGACCTGCCAGCGATGATCCTATCTGTATCACGCCTCGTGTTTGCTTGGGCTGAAGACGGGATTTTCCCAAAAAGCCTGGCAGGGATTCATCCCAAGTTCCATACGCCTGTACCGGCCATCCTCTTGAGCGGGACGGTATCTTCCCTAGGAATTTTGGGCAGCCACTTTGCAGGAGATTTCTTTCTCGGGATCGATATTATGGTCACCTCCATGCTGGTTAATTTTATTTTCATGTGCCTTTCGGTGGCCTGGTTGCCCAAACGAAATCCAACTCTGGCGCAACAGATTACGATTTTTCCCAACACGGTAGCAAGGGCAATCGTCGTCGGAATCGGTAGTGTTTTTCTGAGCTGTTTCCTATTGATTCATACCTACAAAGATTTAACTTCCTCAGTCGATGCCTGGTATTTTCATTCGACCTGGATCTGGTTGATCGTGATGGGGATGGCGGCACTTCTATTTTTTATTCGTTGGGCAAAACTAAAAAAGAGCGACCCAGACCTTCTCGAAAAATTTTCAAAGTTACCCTAAGAAACTATGACCCTTTCAAAATACACGGAACTCGCGTCGGGCTTGAAGATCAGCCGAGCACTTACTGGGCTTTGGCAGATCGCAGATCTAGAACGTGATGGCACCAAGGTCAACCCCGTGGAAGCCGCGAGACACATGAAAGCCTACCTCGATGCGGGATTTACCACCTTTGACATGGCGGACCACTATGGTTCAGCAGAGGAGATCACTGGGGTATTTCGTCAAACCTACGGGTCTGATGCTGCGCAGTTTTTTACCAAATGGGTACCCTCTCCGGGAAAAATCACCGCGGACCAAGTGAGAGAAGCGGTGGAAACCGCCTTGACGCGAATGAAAACAGATCAGATCGACCTGATGCAGTTTCATGCCTGGCACTATGCACATCCCAGTTGGGTGGATTGCCTTTTCTGGCTGCAGGAACTAAAAAATGAGGGGCTGATTCAACACCTAGGACTAACCAATTTTGACACGGCCCACCTCCAGGTGGTGGTCAATTCAGGGATAGAAGTGGTTTCCAACCAGGTCTGCTATTCCCTGCTAGATCAACGGGCAGCAGGGGAAATGACCCAGCTCTGCTTGAAACATGGGGTAAAGTTGCTGGCCTTCGGAACTGTGGCAGGAGGATTCCTTTCGGAAAAATGGCTCGGAAAAACAGAGCCGGTTTTGAATGAATCGCTCACATGGTCTCAAATGAAGTACAAACGATTCATCAATGCCTCCGGAGGATGGGAGCGCTTTCAAAACCTCCTCCAAACACTCCAGCCCATAGCCCAGAAGCATGGGGTGGGCATTGCCACCTTGGCGAGTCATTACATGCTCCTTCAACCTGCTGTGGCTGGGGTGATCATTGGTGCGCGCTTGGGCAAAAGTGAACACCTGGCTGAAAATGAGGGGTTGTTTTCGATTCAATTGGACGAAGCAGATCGAGCCAGCATCCAAACTGCTTTAAGTAACCTCCAAAAAATCCCAGGGGACTGTGGAGATGAGTACCGTAAGGCTCCCTTCTTGACCGCTTCGGGAGATTTGAGTCACCATATCGACGGCCTGCCAAGTCCGTATCCCA
This sequence comes from Cytophagales bacterium, assembly GCA_005788235.1. Lineage (GTDB taxonomy): Bacteria > Bacteroidota > Bacteroidia > Cytophagales > Cyclobacteriaceae > Algoriphagus. The sequence goes on along the minus strand of SXYU01000131.1, from coordinate 3,448 downwards.
CCCAAGAGGGAGCCGATGGGCGGATCAAAGCCCTAAGTGGGACCATTTGGGAGGATATCGCAGGCTTCAGCCGGGCCGTGCGAAAAGGAAATCACATTTTGGTATCTGGCACTACTGCCACCCATGGATCAGTTCAAATGGGAGGCGATGATCCTGCAGCGCAAATGCATTTCATCATTGATAAGGTGGAGGGGGCGATTCGATCCCTTGGGGGCAGCCTCGAGGATGTGGTGCGAACTCGGATTTTTGTGCAGCGCGCATCCGATTGGGAGGCCATTTCCCGAGCCCATGGGCAGCGCTTTGCAGGAATTCAGCCCGCCAATACCTTGGTCCAAGCCACCCTGATCGGTGACGGCTACCTCGTGGAGATGGAAACAGACGCTCTACTTTCGTAGTGAGAAACTTAGCGTAAACTATCCCGAGTAAGCAGGTCTCCTGACGCTGAATTACTAATATGATTATCCGCAATCATGCTAGTAGATCAGCTCGCCTATTTAAAACTGCGGATAATCGTTGACAGACCATGGACCACGGCCCACAGGCAGACCACGGTCCACTGCTACCTAATTGAACCTCAAACCTTTTTTTCTCTGGTTAATGGTGAAAAACCGGATAATCAGAATTACTGATGGAACTTTGCTATTTAAAAAATTGGGGAAGCCACATTCGGCTTCCTTTTTTTTGATCGAGATTTCAACTCAGTTTTTTGTTGCTCATCCAATTGATACGGTTGGATTAGGAGCTCGACAGGCAAGTTCAAGCCCTCCGCGAGATTTCGGATCATGTCAATTGTCATTCCTCTTTTCTTCGTTAAAACAAGGCTAACCGTAGTTTTGCTACCGATGAAGGGAATAAGATCCTTGTCCTTCAGTCCCTTTCTTTCCATCGTCTCCTTGACTGCTGCAATCGGATCCGGGAGCGAGATGGGGTAATGCTCTTTTTCGTAATGCTCGATTAAGAGCACCAACAGTGCTGCCTCCATCCCTTCGGAACTAGCTGGGTCTGCTTCGAAAATTTTGGTAAGTCGTGCAAGTGCCTGCTCGTATTCCTTCTCAGTTGTAATTAATTTATCCCACTTCATAAGGTTAAAGGTTTTCAGTTAGAAATTGTCCACCGTAGCGGCGTCTATTCGATCGTATTCAGCATGGCTGCCAATAAACTTGATAAACACCCACTGCCTTGGGAAACTCATTTGCACAATTAAACGGTACTTATTTCCAGCAATGTCGAACACCACCCGGTTGTTTTTTATTGGATCGGCATCCGGAAAATCTTGTAAAACATCCGAAGGTTTTTGCCAATCCACATGCTTGGTTACCGCAATCCAGGTTAGTAGGCTTGATTTTGAGTTGGGATGCTTTTTGTAAAACGCGACCAGATGTTTTAATGCAATTATATTTTTCAAGGCTTGCGATTGAAAAGTGAAAGATATAAAAAAGTTTTCATTTTGAAAACTTTTGCTTTTTTATTGTTAAAAAATTAAAAGTTGCTTTTGCTGCAAATCCTTCCTTGTTGCTTCCCTTGCTAGACAATGTTTGTGGAGAACGTATTCCCAAAGAGAGATTGGAGGGGTAGCTCACAAGACAGCCATCAAATGCTCCGCTGTAGGATAAGAAAACAGCGTGTCGAATTAAAAATAAAATGGAAAAATAGATTTTAGAAAAATCGAGGCCCTTGGGCCACAAAATCAATATACGGCATACCCCATAAAAAGGATGCCCTCGGATCAAAAAAACCAAAGGACAAATTTAGAATTCCATAGATCTTGAGTGAAAGCAGCACTTCTTACTTCAAGGATAAATAAGGAATGCAAGCACCCTTTCTCAAAAAACAGCAGAGGATGGAAGATAAAAAAGCAGATTTACCTATATTCCTGTCAACAAGTTGACCAAGCACCATGGGAATATCGAAATGGGGAGCCTTGCTACTCACCGCCAGCTTATTTTGGGCCTGTAGCACGGCAAAACACCAATCCTTAGCAGGAATTAGTGAAGAAGTAAGCGTTCGCAGAGACAGCTGGGGCATCAACCATATCGAAGCCAAAAACGAAAAAGATCTATTTTTTGCGCAGGGATACCTCGCCGCCAAAGACCGCCTCTTCCAGTTTGAACTCTGGCGCCGAAAAGCCACCGGCACCACCGCAGCCCTGGTAGGTCCCGCCGGTCTTCAAAGTGACATCGGTGCTCGCCTTTTGCGCTACCGCAAAGACATGGTTACGGAACTGAACCACTACCACCCCAATGGCAAAGCTATCATAGAAGCCTACGTCGCCGGTGTGAATGCCTACATCGAAGAAACGCGCAAAGACCCCTCCCTACTCCCTTTTGAGTTTGCTGCGCTGGGTATAGAACCCGGGCTCTGGACACCCGAAGTGGTCATCTCCCGACACAATGGCATCCGATCCAATGCCGAACAAGAATTGTCCATCGGTCAAGCACTGGCCAAGGTCGATGCCCAAAAAATCAAGGAGCTGCTCTGGTTTCACCCGGGCGACCCGGACCTTAGCCTGGACCCATCCATCGACCCCAACTGGCTGGCAGCAGACCTGCTCAAGCCCTACCTCGCCTTAGGGGAAGACATCCCTTTTGAAGACCTTTTTGAATCCGAAGAAATGCCCGAAGGGAGCAACAATTGGATCATCAGCGGAGCGCGCACCCAAAGCGGATTTCCAATTCTTGCCAACGATCCACATCGCCGCATTGCGCTCCCTTCTTTGCGCTACATGGTCCATTTGAAGGCTCCAGGATGGAATGTGATCGGAGGGGGTGAGCCTGTAATCCCAGGAGTGTCTATTGGTCACAACGAGCACGGAGCCTGGGGATTGACGATCTTCCAAAGCGATGCAGAGGACATTTACCTCTACGAACTCAATCCCGAAAACCCCAACCAGTACAAGTATCGGTCGAACTGGGAGGACATGACCCTGATCGAAGAACGCATCCAGGTGAAGGGGCAGCAAGACAGCCTAGTCACGCTGCGCTACACCCGACATGGGCCGGTCACCTACCTAGACACCAAAAACCACCGAGCGGCGGCTGTGCGAGCGGCATGGCTAGAACCGGGCGCTGCCCCCTACTTGGCTTCGCTACGCATGAATCAAGCCACGAATTGGGCAGAATTTCAAGAAGCCTGTACCTACAGTTTTATTCCAGGGGAAAACATGATCTGGGCAGATAAATCAGGAACCATTGGTTGGCAGGCCGTAGGGATCACCCCCAAGCGCCCCAACTTTTCTGGCATGATGCCCGTCCCAGGAGATGGACGCTACGAGTGGGATGGGTACTGGCCCAATCGCTTGAAGCCAAGCCTAACCAACCCCGAAAAGGGATTTTGGGGAACGGCCAACCAGCACGTCACTCCAGACGACTATCCTTATCCGGAGGCACTGGCCTTTACTTGGGCAGATCCATTTCGTGGAGATCGTGTAAATGAGGTATTGGCACAAGAC
>SXYU01000130.1 GCA_005788235.1 Cytophagales bacterium | reverse complement strand
GATGCTTTAAAATTAGTTTCAAGTGTTCCTTCAATCAGAACCGGCACACCTCCACACAACTTGATGATCTCGGCATAACTCACCCAATAGGGTGAAAAAATAACCACCTCGTCCCCTTCATTGAGCAAGCACATAAAGGTATTGGCGATGGAGTGTTTTGCTCCCACAGACACGACAATGTGCTCTGCTTTCGCTTCTTGAATGTTGTTTTCCTCCCGAAGTTTTTTGGCAATCGCTTCACGCAAATCCTGGTATCCGGAAACAGGAGGGTAAGCGAAATATTTTCCTTCATCGATCGCGTCTTTGGCAGCCTGCTGAATGTGTTTTGGAGTTTTGAAGTCCGGTTCACCCAAGCTCAAGCTGATGATGTCAATCCCTTGAGCTTTAAGCTCTCTGGCTTTTTTTGCCATGGCCAGAGTGGCCGACTCTTCCATTTGAAGTACGCGATCGGATAAAATAGAATTCATAAGAAATTAGGTTTTGGTAGCAAGAGTTCAAAAGTAGGCAGAAGATTATAATTAATAAACAATTGAAAAGATTTGATCTCGAAATGTTACTTTTGAAGGCACTAAACAAGCCCTTCAGCCGTTTGAATTCTGAAATGAAACTGCTTCCTCTTTTTTTACTTTTCTTTTTGGTAGGATCCAATTTCCTTCAGGGTCAAACCGTCCCGAAAGATCAAACAGCGACGGAAGACTCAACCGGTTTGGTCAGTTCCTTTTTGCTTCCTACTGTAGCGCCACTGCTCCTCTTTGATGAAGAAAAAGTAAAAGAAGCCAAGAAGGAAAAGAAAAAAAAGACCCGGAAAAACACCTTTTTTGGGATAAAAACACAGAAAGGGAGCACTCGTAGAAGTCTTCGAGGCCAGGAGTATTTGGAACTTTTTTACTACACGGGTGCCTCTTGGACAAGTAACCCCTACCTACGTGACCGGTACTGGTACGATCCAAAAGAGCGAACTATCCGAACTCAAGGATTCGCAGAAGGGCAAGGCTATCTCCTCCATGGACCTTACCAGCGCCTAGTCAACCAGGTAGTAGTGGAACGAGGCATGTTTTATTACGGCAGCAAACACCAAACCTGGCTTAGCTTTGATGGAGACAACATACTTCAAGACAAAGCACATTTTGATGAAGGCTGGGCTAGGGAGTCACGCATCACTTATTTCAACTCTACCAGTAAGGCCATTGAAAAACTCACTCCCATTCAATATGGATTGGCAGAAGGCAACTTCTACCACTTTTATGAAAACCAGCAAGTGGCCGTGACCGGGGAGTATCGATTTGGGGAGAAAGTAGGCTTGTGGACCGAGTATTGGAACACTGACAATACCAAGACCATCCGAAAGCGGGAAATTCAGTACCAAGAAAAGCCCTACACCAAAAACTTCCGCCCCTACATTCGGGCAGAGTGGGACAAGGAAGGGAAGCTGATCTACCGAAAAACCCCCTGAAAAATTAGGGCGAGGAGGATTAGTAAAAAGCATCTTCAAACTGCCGAAAGTGTAGAGTGCCCTTGGAATCTTGGCAGACTCCGACGATATCAAAGCGGATGTCCCGATGCCAATCCTTTTGGTAAATGTACTGATCAGCAGCCTTGACTAGGAGTCGCTTTTTGGCGACATGCACAAACTCCTCCGCATAACCGAACCCTGTCCCTGTCCGAAACTTGACTTCAATAAAAATCAAAAGCCCCTGATGGGTCATGATGAGATCTATCTCGGCATGTTGGTAGCGGTAGTTGGTTTCGAGTAAGGTGTATCCTTTGCTTTCAAGCCATTTGGCGACTTCCTGCTCTGCAAGTCTTCCTGAATCATTGTGTGCTGCCATGGGAAATATTGGTTAATTTTGAAAAGTTGAATGGCCTACCCAGATGGGTCTAAAAAATGCTGAAAAAACGACGATGATTGAAGATACAAAAAAAACGGTAGCATTTAGTGATCTGGGCTGCATGGATTACCAAGAAGCTTGGACCTACCAGGAAAATCTGTTTGCTGCCATCGTCGCCCAAAAAATCCAAAACCGAAACCTACCCGAGGCGGAACAGGTCACCACGCCCAACTACCTCTTATTTGTGGAGCATCCCCATGTGTACACGCTGGGAAAAAGTGGCAAGCCAGAGCACCTTCTGCTAGACGCTACTGGACTGGAAGCGCATGCCGCCACCTACTACAAAATCAACCGTGGGGGAGACATCACCTACCATGGTCCTGGGCAATTGGTGGGCTACCCGATTCTGGATTTGGACCACTTCTTTACCGACATCCACCGCTACCTGCGGTATTTGGAAGAAGCCATCATCTTGACCCTCGCCGAATACGGTGTGCCCGCGGGAAGAATCGAGGGACTTACTGGCGTATGGCTCGACCACGAGACCCTCAAGAATCCAAGAAAAATCTGCGCCTTGGGCGTAAAATCCAGCCGTTGGGTGACCATGCATGGCTTTGCCTTCAACGTAAACGTAGACCTCTCCTACTTCAGACACATCGTCCCTTGTGGGATCGACGACAAGGCCGTGACCTCCCTGCACCTGGAGTTGGGCCGTCCGGTAGACGTACAGGAAGTGAAGCAGAAGGTAAAAAAACACCTTGCAGCACTTTTTGAAATGAATTTGATCGAAACCGAATGAAAAAAGATATTGACTTTGCTCCCGTTACTGGGGTGAAGATTGCCATTGCCAAGGAGGAAAAGGAAACCGAGACGGAATGGTGCGTCTACCTGATCAACTACAACCTTATCGAATTGACCACAGTCATGATCACCTCGCAGGGCTATGGTCACTTGGAAGGGGAGCTGCGCAAAACCTCCACCCTTCGCCACCTTATCGAGGAGCTTGGTGCGGATTCAGTTGCACGCATTGAACCCATAGATCCCGCAGTATTTTCGCTCACCAATGAGTTTTGGGTAAGCTACTACATTCTGGATAAGATTTTTGATAAAAAGTTTATCTTTACCCCAGGCAGTTTTGATCCTGCCCACCTTCGTTACATCCCTGAATTGGGATTGGAGGGTATTCTTCACTCCTAATTTTTAGATCATGGCCCCATTTTTTGAACAGCTGAGTAACATTTTATTTTTAGACATTGAAACTGCCTCTTCCACCGAATCTTTTGCTGAGCTCGACCCTCGACTCCAGCCCGAATGGATCCGAAAAGAGCGACTTATCCGAAGAGAAAGTATCCTTGAACCCGGGGAGCTTTTCTTTGACCGGGGAGGTATACATGCTGAATTTGGCAAAGTCATCTGCGCCGGAGTTGGCTATTTCCAAGCCAAAAAGAAGGAGAATAAGTACCTCTTCCGATCGAAAGTTTTTGCTCAGGAGGAGGAAAAGGAAACTCTTTTAGAATTAAAAGCCTTATTGGATAAGAAAAAGTGGATTCTCTGTGCCCACAATGGTAAAGAGTTTGACTTTCCTTACCTCTGTCGCCGCATGCTGATCCAAGGAATTGCTTTACCTGAGCCCCTGCAGCTCGCAGGTAAGAAGCCCTGGGAAATCCGGCACTTGGATACCATGGAGCTCTGGCGATTTGGGGACTACAAATACTACACCCGATTGGAATTGTTGGCGGCTGCATTTGGAATCCCAAGTTCGAAAGAAGGCATGGATGGCAGCGAGGTTAACCCCACTTACTACCGAGAAAAGGACCTCGAAAAAATCAAAAACTACTGCCTCCGAGATGTGAAAGTGACCGCGAAAATCTACCTCGCCATGAATCCACAGACGGAGCCCCCTGACATCGAAATCGAATACCCTGAATCCTAACAAAAAGATCATCTCTTCAAGTTTTCAGGACAAACAAAACTTTATACCTTAGAACAAACAACGCCCTCATGGGAAGAAAATCCGATCGAAAACATTCCAAAAAAAGCCATTCAAGCCCCAAAGGCAACAATGATTCTGCTTCTTTAGCACGCAAACTCCTTCAATTTTTAGATGCAAACTTTGGCCAAGAATTTAATGCCAAGCAACTCATCAAACGATTAGAAATACGAGATTCCTTAAACAAGAGCGGTGTAGAGCCTGTCCTTTATCAACTTGTCGCTGAAGGGAAAATCTCCCGAAGCCCACGCAATTTTTTTTCCTCCACACGTGATCCAGAATACATTTCAGGTACAGTAGATTTCGTCAATCCCCGTTTTGCCTTTATCATCCCAGACCAGCCGGATGCGGTAGAAGGCGATATTTTGGTGAAGGATGCAGACCTCAAGCAAGCATTGGATGGAGATAAAGTTCGCGTGATGGTATTTCCTGTCAAAGGAAAGACCGGAAGAACTGAGGGTCGTGTCTTGGAAATCGTGGAGCGCAGCCGAGATGAATTTGTGGGCCGTGTAGAAATCTCCCCTCGCTTTGCCTTTGTGGTTCCCGACTTCAAGAAAATGCACAAAGATATTTTTGTGCATCGTGGAGAATTATTGGGTGCTGAACACAATGAGAAGGTGATCGTCAAATTGACCGAATGGAGAGAAGACGATAAGAACCCTACAGGAAAAGTAATCCGAGTCCTGGGAAAGGCAGGATTGCATGAGGTAGAAATCCACTCCATCATGGCAGAATTTGGCCTTCCTTTTGAATACGAGAAAGAAGCAGATGCAGAAGCCAATGCTATTTCAGATCAGATTTCGTCCAAAGAAATTAAGGCTCGAAAAGATTTTAGAGAGGTGCTGACATTCACCATTGACCCCGCCGATGCGAAGGACTTTGACGATGCAATATCCTACCGAAAGCTAGAAAATGGCAATTACGAAATCGGAGTTCATATCGCCGATGTGACACATTACGTGAAGCCCAAAACTGCTTTAGAAAAAGAAGCTTACAACCGAGCTACTTCAGTGTACCTGGTAGACCGCACCATACCCATGCTCCCAGAGCGCCTGAGCAATGGCCTCTGTTCGCTTCGGCCAAATGAAGACAAACTCACCTTTGCTTGCGTATTTGAGGTAGATCCTCAAGCCAAAGTGGTCAACCATTGGATTGGCCGAACCATCATCCATTCGGATCGCCGATTTGCCTACGAAGAAGCGCAGGAATGCATCGATACCCAATCGGGAGACCACTTCCAGGAACTGACCCTGCTGAATAACCTCGCTAAAAAAATACGAAAGCAGCGCTTTGACCAGGGGGCTGTCAACTTTGAAACGGTAGAAGTCAAATTTAAACTGGATGAAAAAGGGACTCCCCTCGGCCTATTTGTAAAGGAGCGAAAAGACATTCACAAACTCATCGAAGAATTTATGCTCCTGGCCAACAAGTATGTGGCCGAATTCATTTTTCGCAAAAATCAGGGCATGGACACCTTTGTATACCGAACGCACGATAGTCCAGATTTGGATCGACTAGAAACCTTCTCCGGCTTTGCCAAGCGTTTTGGCCATCAGATGGATACCACACAGCCACAAAAAATCTCAGCAGCACTCAACAAGTTGATGGATGAGATTCAGGGCAAGCCTGAGCAAAATGTATTGGAGCAGCTGGCAATTCGAAGTATGGCCAAAGCAAAGTACACCACCGAACCCAAGGGGCATTTTGGACTTGCCTTTGCACACTACACCCATTTCACCTCTCCCATCCGAAGGTATCCTGACATGATGGTGCATCGCTTGCTTGAACACTACCTCGAGGGAGGCAAATCTCCAGAAGCGAATTCCTGGGAACAAAAATGTCTACATTCGTCAGAACGAGAAAAGCGAGCAGCAGATGCCGAGCGTGCTTCCATCAAGTACAAACAAGTGGAATACATGTCGCTTGCTGAAGCACGAGATTACGACGGCATTGTGTGTGGAGTGACCGAGTGGGGAGTATTTGTTGAAATCACCGAAACCAAGTGTGAAGGGATGATTCGTGTCCAGGACATGGATGACGATTACTACGATTTTGACGAGCGCAACATGCGTTTGATTGGGTCGAGAACAAAAAAAATAATCACTTTAGGAGACAAAGTACAGGTTCGTGTAGTTAACACGGATATCGACCGAAGAACCATCGATTTGGAATTTGCAGACCATGACAGAAAAAAATCTCGTCCACGAGCTTTTAACTAAGTTAGAAGAATACATTAGCGGCCACTCTTTTGGTGCGTCTCCCGCGGAATTGTACGATCCCATCACCTACATCATGGGATTGGGAGGCAAGCGAATTCGTCCCCTGCTATCCCTTTTAGCTTACGGGATGTATGGCAAAAACCCGACAGAGATTTTCAGTCAGGCTGCTGCGCTGGAAGTTTTTCACAACTTCACACTCATGCACGATGACATTATGGATCAGGCCCCTCTCAGAAGAGGAAAGCCTACCGTCCATGAAAAATGGAATGCCAATATCGCCATCCTTTCCGGAGACGTGATGCTCGTTCGGGCCTATGACCTATTACTTCCTACACCAACTGCCCTTCTGCCTGAAGTCATTCGGATTTTCAATAAGACAGCTGCCGAGGTCTGTGAAGGACAGCAGCTGGACATGAACTTTGAAGGGTACGAGACCGTAGCTGAAGCCGATTACATCGAAATGATTCGCTTGAAAACTGCAGTTCTTTTAGGATTTGCACTTCAGCTCGGAGCACTTTTAGCTGGGGCTTCCAAGGAGGATGTGCAGCGGATCTATGACTTTGGGGTCAATATCGGAGTTGGCTTCCAACTTCAAGATGACCTACTCGATGTCTATGCAGAT